>NZ_RCVK01000261.1:0-57643 GCF_003667485.1 Micromonospora sp. BL1 | reverse complement strand
GGTGGTGGGCGCGGGTGGCGGAGTGGAGCCAGAACAGCACCGGCCAGCGGGGGCCGCCGGCGGCGGCGAGTTGTGTGTAGCCGATGAGTTTGCGCATCAGTTCGGTCAGGGGTTCGGTGCCGGTGTCGTATTCGAGGAAGAACGGCAGCTGTGCGCCGTGGGTGGTCCAGATGCCGTGGCCGTCGGGGCGGATCGGGGCGGCCAGGGCGTGCAGGGCCACGGGGTCGCCTGGTCGGGCGAACGCGCCGGTTTGTGCGCAGCGGGACTCGGGCCACCAGCGGGTGAGGGCGTGTGCTGGGTGGGTGCGGGCGTGGCCGGCGAGGTCGGTGAAGAAGCCGTTGACGCCGAGTCGGTGGTTGAGGGTGCGGGCGGCGGTCCACCGCCGCCGGTTCGTTTTGGCGTGGCCGGGGCGGGGTGGGGGTTGGTCGCGTTGGGCGGCGACGACTTCCGCGCCGAGTTGGTCGATGACGTAGTGGAAGGGGAACGAGCCGCCGTCGGGGCGGAAGGGCCGGAACCGGTCGACCACCCGTAGCGCGGTGAGTCGGGCGAGTCGGTGTTGGGCGAAGTCCAGGGACGGGAACAGCGCGTGGGCGAGCTGCGGTGTGGTGAACACGCCGTGGTCGGTGAGCCATTCGAGGAGGAGATGGTCGCGGGTGGTGAGGACGGATTGCACGCGGAGGACGTGGTCAGGCACGAGGGTTTCCTTCCGAGTTTCGCGGTAGGGCAGAGATGACACCGGTGGTGTCTCTGAGCACCGGGCCGGGACTGTCACACCGGCCCGGTGCTGCGCTGACAGACGCCGGTGCGGGTCCGTGTCACCGTCCACCTGAAGCGGGACCCCGAACTGGTGGGCAGCGCGGACTGAAACACGGACAGCAACCCCGGACTGAGCCGAACACAGCGCTGATGACCCGTCGAGGCAACGCCTCGCGGGAGACACCTGCAGGGCAGGGGAGCGCGGTGAACCTCGGGAGGAGCTCGTCCTCCTGTTCGGGTCAGCGGTGATCGATGAGGTGTCAGCGCATGAACGTGGCGCGGCACCCGAGGCGTCCGGTCCCGTGTCGGCCATCTGTCCCGGCCCGGCGGCGGGCGGAACCAACCCTCCGCATGGCGCCGTGGTGGCGCTGGAGGAGTTCCGCACCCTCAAACCGGCGTTTGTGAGCCGTGGCGAACACCTGCCGGTCCCACAGCGCTCCGACACGACCTCACCGATGTCTGACAGCCGTGGTCAGCGGCCCGGTCTGACGCTCATGTCGCTTCGGGGCGGACCGCTGTGGGCGTCGGCGCGGGAGTGCCACAGCCGCCGAGCGTCGTCCGATGGGCGTCACTGTCAGGTCGGTGAGGTTCCCGACTGGCGATCCGACAGTGAGCGCGACGACCTTCCCGCCGCACCGGGGGTGGGCCGGTCGTCGCGGGTGGGAAGTGTCGGTTCGTCGTACGCGGTCGCGGGCCCGACCAGGAGGTCGGTCTCGCGCCGGGACCGCCGGCGGGGATGGCCGGCGGTCAGGCCGCCACCAGCGTCAGCGCCGCGTACGGCGCCGGGCGGGCCCAGGTTGACCCGGTCGCGCAGGGCGGTCAGGAAGCCGGTGAGGATTTCGCCGTCCAGGTCGTGGGCGTCGCCGGCCCAGCCGGTGTGCAGCCGGCCGGCGTAGCGGCGCAGCGCGGGCGGCGCCAGGGCGACCGCGGTGATGACCCAGGCGGGCCCGTCGCGGCGGGCGCGGCGGATCAGCTTCCGCAATACCACGTCCCGCACCGGGGGTGTTCGAGCAGCCACTGCCGCAACGCCGGCAGCGCGACGACACCCCCGGGCAGACCGCTGTCGTCGCCGAGTTGCCCGGCCAGCGTGTCGAGGTCCAGTGACAGCGGGTCGGGGTCGCACGTCAGGTCGGCGAAGGCGGTGTCCACTGCGTTCAGAGGCGAGTCGGGTCAGCCGGCAGCGGCGGAGCTCATGTCACGATCTCCCATGTCAGCGGCAAACGTCGAGGACGGGCCGGAGCGGTACGGCCGGCACGCCTGACCGCCGTTGCGCCACCGTGGTCTCGCGGACTCCTGACAGCGCAGGCTGCGTAGGCACGGACACCGGTTCGGCGGGGTCAGCCGCCCGGCGTGCACCGTTCACTGACGATCGACGTCGACGTGCGTCATCGTTTCGACAAAGCCACGCTGACCTGCCCGTTGACACGGGCTCACAGCGCCATAAGGCGGAGCGGTGTCAGACCGCGACCGGCTTTACCGCCGACTATCGGCCTGCCTCGGGCGCCGCGCGTCGGCGTGCCTGGCTGGCAGCGTCCGCCCGGCGGGCCATGGCGGTCTGACGAGCCGCCGTCCGACTGACAGGCCCGGAGCCAGCGTCCTCGGTGACGCCGCTGCCGCCCTGGGGTACCCGGACAGCGGTCTGACAATGCCGGCCAGCACCCCTATGCCATCGGCGTGCGCTGCCATAGTCGAGGTGGTCGTGACCCTGGGTATCTGACAGAGCTGGGTTGATGGTGGGCCTGACAATCTCCTGACGCTGATCCGATGTCGTGGCGCTGGCGTCTGCAAGGGTGTCCCGGGGTCAGGACAGCCCATGCGGATGGGAACCCGTTGTCAGACATCTGCGAGATCACCGTGAGAGGGGCATGTGTTCGCCACGGCTGACAAACACCGGTTTGAGGGTGTCAGCGCACCACGGCGCGGCGCGGAGCCGACACCACATGAGCGAGCACACGCCGCAGCACCATAACCCGCATCCCGATCCCACCGTCGACACCGGTCCGTCGGCCGGGGTCGATCCGACACCGACCGACCTGGTCGCCGGCGACCCGCCGATACCGCTCATGCGATCAGCACGACGAACCCGCAGGCCCGCCCCCGCCGCCAACCCACGGAGCGACGCCGCAGCTTGCACCTGGACCACGGAGCGCATCCTGGCGCTTGGGGCGACCACGGACCTCGCCACCGCCGCCGCGATTCTCGGCATCTCCCGTTCGGCGGCCTACAAGCTGGCCGCCCGCGACGCCTTCCCGGTGCCATTGTTCCGGGCTGGCGCCTACTACCGCGTGCCGACCGCCCCGATATTGCGGAAACTGCACCTCGAGTCCCCGCCGGTATCGACAACTGATGACACCGGCGGGGCGGGTGCCGACGGGGACGGCGGGTATTCGGGCGCGGACAGGGACACCACGGGCTGCAGGCCCCCGACGTAAACCCGCCCGGGTAGTACGCATTGTTCGCCGGCACGGCTTCGTACGCAGTGCCGGTGCAGTCGCCCTGGCTACTGCTCGACGGCGCGGGAGAGAAGCCGGACCAGAGCGCGGCGCAACACTCGCTCGATGTCATCCACGACCGCTGACAGGTCATTTGTCGGCTGACCGGTGAGCGTGCGAAGCTCCCGAGAGCTCGGGTCGTTGCCGTGCATCTCGTCGTTGCGGAGCCGGTACCCCAGGCGCAGGAGTGCCTCGAGCCGCTCGGGCGGCGCCTGCAGGACCGGGTCGTCCGCCAAGAGCGCGGTCGCTCCGGCGACGATCTTGTCCTGCTTCCAACGATCTGCCGGGAGGCCTGGCAGTTTGATGAACAGCACTTCGCTGCAGACCATCAGGTCGATGAGCCGGTCGGTCGGCACGCGGTCGGCCCCGGCCAGGACCAGCCGGCGCAGCGCGGTTTGCAGACCCCGTTTCTCCCGGACCGCGGGATGCGCGAGGAGGTCGTACACCTCGCGCACCGCCTCAACCTGCTCTCGCCCAAGGATTGTCGGCCGGTCCTCGTCAAAGGCGGGCAGCGCCGACAACGATGCCGTCGGCCCCAGTCCCTGGGGAAAGTCGTCGTCCGGTGGGCAGCGGATCGCCCGAGTCGCGGTGACGGACCCGCCGCACACCAGCCGCAGCGCAGCCACGAGACGGCTGGCTGGCTCGACCAGCGCGCCAGAATCCGGCGCCGTCGGGTGGGCGGGCACGTCCATGGCCGAGCACACCGGGTACGAGGTGCAGCGGGTCAGGGCCCACTGGTGGAACCGCGACACGGCCACCGAGTTCGGGCCGCCCGCGAAGGCGATCGGCACCGCGAGGTAGCCGATCGCGGCGCTCACCTGCCGGTCGCTCATCGCCTGCAGCACCAGGCCGTCCGGCAACGTGACCGCCTCGATGCCCGCGGTGGGGGTGAAGGCGTTGAGCGGGACCACCTCGACCAGCCGCGCCCGCGTGGCCAGCAAACCGTCCTCCAACCTGCGGTACGCGGCGTCGAAGGCACCCTGGTCGAACCGGTAGCCCCCGACGGCGGCAACCACGGGTTCCAGGACGTGCTTAACCAGCGTCCACCCCAATTGCCGGAGGCTGAGGGCGAACTCCACCCCGACGAGGCAGTCCACCCGCTCGCGCAGCACCTCATCGGCGGCCACGACCGCCCGCACCGCCCCGATCTCGGCGAAGGTATCCAAGAACCGGTAGTCGGTGACCAGGCCCGGCATCTGCCAGGCGCCGCGGCGGATCGCGACGAACGACTCCTGCCCGTGGCGGTGCCACTCGCCGAAGTCGGGAACGGTCGCGAACACCGGCACACCGTCGCCAGCGGCCAAGTCACCGAGCACCGCCGCCATCAACTGGGCCACTGCCGCATGCAGCTCCGGACGCCGCGCCCGACCCTTCGCCACGTCACCTGCCGCCACCATCGGCCGTCCTCCATGCCCGATCTCACGCGAACCCGACAGGATCCCAGACTCCCCAGCAGGGCGCATCTGACTTTCACCCCTCACCGACCTCAGCGCACGGGCCACCCACCGGACCTGGAATCGCGGCGACTTGATCGTGGCCGCCGGTCACGCGTGGATGTCGATCGACCAAACCGACGCCCCACCACCCCAGACGGACGAACGGGAGCACCACCTCCGATGCCAGACGGAAGCATCTTCAAGCGCTGCGGCTGCCGCCACCCCGACACCGGCAAACCATGGGGAAACGACTGCCCGAAACTACGCCGCGCGAACCGCGCCTGGAGCTCCGACCACGGCCACTGGGCCTACCAGCTCGAACTACCACCCACCACCGACGGCGGGCGCCGGCAACTACGCCGCTCCAGCTTCCCCACCCGCCGCGCCGCCGCCGACGAACTCGACCACGCCCGCGACCTGCTCGCCCTCGCCAACGGCGACCGGCGCCGCCGCACCGAGATCGCCGACCTCCTGCAAACCGCCGTACGCGCCAAACGTCCCCTGCCCGAGGTCGACCGCATCCGCCAGCGGCTGCGCGGCGACGGCGCGCTCGCCGACATGCCCACCGTCGCCGAGTACCTCACCGGATGGCTGACCCACCTCACGATCGACGCGAACACACAGCGCGGCTACGAATCGATCGCCCGGGTCCACCTGATCCCACACCTGGGCGACATCCCGCTGGACAAGCTACGCACCACCCACATCCGCGCCATGTTCGCCGCCATCGAGCGCCGCAACGACGAGATCGCCGCCGCGAAGACAAGCAGCGACCCCGCCGTGCGCGCGTCCGTCACAGGCGTGCGACCCACTGGTGCCAGCACACGGCAGCGCATCCGCGCCTGTCTGCGTAAGGCCATCAACGACGCCCTCGCCGACGAACTCATCGTCGGCGCCAACCCCGCCGCCCTGGTCAAGGTCCCCGCCGACCGGCCCCTACCAATCGTGTGGGAGGACGAACGCGTGCACCGGTGGAAGACCACCGGCGAGGTCCCCGGACCGGTGATGGTCTGGACCGACTCCCAGATTGGGCAGTTCCTCGACTACGCCGCCGTACACGCCCCCGACCTGCACCCGATGTGGCACTACATGGCCTACCGCGGGCCCCGCCGCGGCGAGGCGTGCGGCCTGCGCGACAGCGAGGTACGCCTGCACCGCCGCGAGACCACCATCAACAACCAGATCGCCACCCACGGCTACACCGCCGTCCAGAAACCACCGAAAAGCAGAGCCGGAAACCGCGACGTCGCCCTCGACACCGACACGACCAAAGTCCTCACCGCCTACAAGGCCCGCCGCGCCGCCTGGCAACTCGCCGCCGGCGACACATGGCCCGACACCGGCCTGTTCTTCGTCCGCCCCGACGGAAAGCCGTGGCACCCCAACGCCGTCACCCAACGGTTCCGCAAACTCGTCCGCAAAGCCGGGATGCCCCCGATCCGGCTGCACGACCTGCGCCACAGCGCCGCCACCATCGCCCTCGACGCCGGCATCGACATCAAGGTCGTCTCCGAGCAACTCGGCCACTCCACCACGACCCTGACCCGCGACACCTACCAGAGTGTCACCAAGCGGATGCACCAGGACGCCGCCGACACCGTCGCAAGGAAGATCAGCCAGAAACGCCGCAGGGCGGGGTGAAAGCCACCCCGCACCGCAGAAGAAGCGGACGGCTGCGTGCGGCCGGGCCGGCCCCGGTCGCCCGAGCGAATACGCTCGCGACGTGAGCGGTGACGACCAGTTGCCGAGCCGGCGGGGCAGCTTCGGCGAGGACCCGGACACCTACCAGGCGGCCCGGCCGGGACACCCGCCGCGGGTGTACGAGGTGCTTGCCGAGCGCGGGCTGCGACCGGGTGCGCGTCCTGGAGATCGGACCTGGAACCGGGCAGGTGACCCGTCCTCTCGTGGACGCCGGTGCGTCGGTGCTGGCGGTGGAACTCGGTGGCCGGCTGGCGGCCCGGCTGCTAACGAACCTGGCCGGCCACGACGTGACCGTCGTCGAGGGCGACTTCACCACCGTGCCGCTGCCCGACGACACCTTCGACCTGGCCGTCTGCGCCACCGCCTTCCACTGGCTGAACAAGGATGCAGCGGTGCGACGGCTGGCCCGCTTCGTCCGGCCGGGCGGAGGGCTGGCGGTGTGGTGGACGGTCTTCGGTGACCCCGACCGCAGCCCGCCCTGGCGCACTGAACTGGACGCGGTGTACCGACGATGGCTACCGGGGCAGGGGCGCGGCCCCGTCGGTGTGCCAGCCCGCTGCGGGTCGCCGAGCGCACGGCGGAACTGCAGGCAGGTAACTGGTTCGGCCCGTCCAGGTCGAGATGATCCGCTGGGAACACCAGCTGACCCCGCACGGCGCACGCGGGCTGTGGGGGACCTTCCCGAACGTACGCGAGTTGAGCACTGACCAGCGGGAGGCGTTCCTCGACGGCGTCGCCGAGGTGGTCGCCCGCCAACCCGGTGGGACGGCGATCGACAATTACGTCACCGCGCTGTACACGGCGCCGCGCCGAAACCACGATGCCGTTCCAGCCAGCCCCTGAAATCGGGCAGCGGACGCCCGAAGGGCGCCAGCGATCTATGCCCCTTCGACAGGGCCTGAGCTAGCCGGGCCTGCTGAAGCGGGACACCACCACCGAGCCGTTCGAGGAGCTGAACCGAAGCGGTCTCGCTGGCGCGGACCGTTCTGGGCTGGCTGCGGACCGAACAGCGGTCACCGCGGGCCCGGGGCTGGGGGTCGTAGCCGTTGGTGAGGTGGGTTTCGAGCCACTGGCTTCGAACACGAACGGCAGCCGTCCGTCGCGGGTCAGCGCCTTCAGCCGCACCGCGAAAGGAAGGCCCTCGGCGTACATGGCCGACTGCCACTCCACCCCTGACAGCGGGGTTCCCTCCGGCTTGGCCTCGATCACCCCGGCGACCCGCTGGTCGACATGCAGGAGGTAGTCGACCCGGCCGTGGCCCTTCGCCATGATCGCCTCACGAACGGCCACACCCGCGCCCGGGAAGAGGTTCGTTTCGGAGCGGTCTTGCACGAGCCAGCCGGCATCTCGAAGCTGCCGATCGATCAGGACCCGGGCCCGCTGCTCTGCTTGAAGCCGGACATCGCTAGACATTGCCCCCCACAGCCAAGAGAGGCTAGTCGATCAAGCGCACTCTCCGAATCCTCCGAGTGGCCGACAGTGAGTTGCCGTGCGGGTGTAGCTTCGACTGGCCTAGGCCGTGGCAGCTGTTGATAGGGGTCTACATGCGTGAGGTTCTGCGTCGGTCGGTACGAGCGATCCTGTGGGACGAACGCGATCAGCTCTTGTTAATCAAGAGGACGAAGCCCGGCCAAGCCCCTTACTGGACCGCGCCCGGTGGCGGCCTTGAACCGACGGACGCATCCCTCGACGCAGCCCTGCGGCGTGAGTTGCGGGAGGAGTTGGGCGCGGAGGCAGAGCGACTCAGCCAGGTGTTCTTGGTCAGCTCGCCGTCGGGCGACGGAGTGTCCGTACAGCACTTCGTATCCTGCCGGCTCACCCGGGTAGACGAGAGCGCTCGTACGGGTGCGGAGTTCACTGATCCGGGCCGTGGCGGCTATGCCCTGGACCGAGTGGCCGTCGACCGCCTTCCTGAGGTGGACCTGAAGCCTGAGGCCCTGAAGGAGTTCATCCTCGCGAACGCCGATGCATTGCTATCGGAGTTCAGCTAAGGCGGGCCAGACCCCTGCCGGTGCGAGCGTGAAGCGGCGTGCGGCTTGGAACACGTCCTGGGGGCGGCTTGCTCCGGCGGTGATCGCTGCGACCGCGCCGATGAGCATTCGGTGCGAGACGATCAATGCTGTGGACCCTTCACCCGAGTGTCCGAGGATCGCCGAGGCAGCCGCTGCCCGTTCGTAAAGCGCTGTAAGGCTCTCGCCGCCGGCCAGGGCCGAGCCAGGGTCGCGGAGCCGGTGCGTGCGCCAGCTGTGGTACTCGGCTGGGTAGTCGTCCGGTCCTTTGCCGAGGACGCAGTCGGGGGCGCGCCACTCGGCGTACAGCGGATTGGGAGCGGCGAGCGGCACGCCGAGCAGCGCAGCCAGGATCTCGGCGCTTGTGGCGGCGCGCGGATGCGGGCTGGTCAACACGATTGCAGGCCGGACACCGCGGTCACGAAGTGCGTGGGCGGTAGCGGCAATCTGTGCAGCGCCGCGCGCGGTGAGAGGCGTCTCGGGGCGGGCATGGGCGTGGGGGCGGGTGATTCCGTCGAGGCTGGTGCCGTGGCGGATCCAGAAGACGGTCATGACAAGTGCCAGCCGCCGTCGACGTTGATCGCTTGGCCGGTGATGAATCCCGCTTCCGGGGTGGCCAGGAAGGCGATGGCGGTGGCGACGTCCGAGGGTTGGCCGCGCCGTTTGATGCACTGTCGGTCGAGCTGGCGTCGGACCATGGCCTCGTGATCGGGTACGACGCTGTGCTCTGCGGGGACCTCTATCGAGCCGGGCCGCACGGTATTGACGGTGATGTTGTGGGGGCCGAGTTCGCGGGCGAGAGCGCGGACGAGTCCTTCCAGGCCGCTTTTCGCCGCGATGTAGCCGGCGAGGTCGATGCGTCCGAGTTGGGTCATGACTGAGGAGACGGCGACGATGCGGCCGTAGTTGTTGCTGATGAAGGCCGGTGTGGCGGCGCGGATGACGGTGGCGTGCGTGACGAGGTTGAGTTCGAGCTGGTCGCGAAGGACGTTGAGGTCCGTCCGGCTCCACGGGATGCGGGGGTACGCGCCGGCGTTGCTGATCAGGACGGCGAGTTGGGTGGCGTGCTGCTCGATGGCGGCGCGAAGTGCGGTCTGGGTGTCAGCGGCGGTCAGGTCGCCGGTGACGGTGTGGGTCTGTGCGCCGTGGCGGCGGGCGGCCTCGACGACCGCGTCGAGGTTGGTGTCGTCGTATCGGTGGGTCAGAACGAGGTCGAAGGCGGCTGACAGACGGGCGGCGATGGCCGCTCCGATGCCTGTGCCTGCTCCGGTGATGACGGCGATGGGGCGGCTCATGAGGGCGGCTCCGCTGGCGTCTGGGTGGTGAGTCCGAGGATCTGCTCCAAGTCGGCGTCGGGTGCGTAGAGGTCGGCGAGTAGGCCCAGCGACAGAGCGGCGTCGCGGGGTTCCAGGAGCTGTAGTGGGTAGACGGCGAGGATTCGCATAGCGAGGTATGGGCGTATCCAGGTGAGTAGGTCGGTGGCGGCGGAGCGTGCGAGCGGCCGGGCGAGCGTCGTGAGGTATCGGGTGATGGCCTGCTGCCGGGCCGGCGATGGTTGGTGCTGGTAGTCGATGCCAACGGCCCGGTGGGAGAGTCTCTTGAGCCGTACGGTGGGCTCGACAGCTTCGGCGAGTGCCTTCCTGTGATCGGCGTAGGCGTCGGTGTTGTAGTGAGCGACGAGCCAGGCGCCGTGCAGTCTCTGGTACCAGAGGAAGCAGGCGATCTCGCCGGGGAGGGCATTGAGGCCTGCGGTGTCGTAGTCGAACCAGACGGGCTGGTTGTCGGCGTCGAGGCCGATGTTGAAGTCGGTGGGGTCGCCCTGTGTCATCGCGGCCCAGACCTGCTCGTCCGGGTGGAAGGCGTCGCGTAGCTCGCTGACGAGGGCAGGAAGGTCGAGCCGTCGGGGCTGTCCGTTGACCATGAGGGTGGTCTCCCGCAGCTCAGAGGGCCGGAGACCGTCGGCGTCGGTCAGTTTGAGCACTATCGGGTTGTGGCCGTAGTAGTGGTCCAGCCTGCCGCCAGGCTGGGCCCGGTCGCGGTAGAGCTTGCTGCTGGCGCGTGAGGCCGGGACTCGGCAGATGGTCGCGTCGATGGTTCGGCGGTAGTGCTGGAGGATCGCGTCGAGCCCGCAGTCGAGGTTGGCCGCGCTGCCGGGGCCGGTGGACGTGAGAGCGTCGAGGAGCAGGCCGGTGTCCGGAAGATCGGGTTGGTGGCGGTCGTAGAGGGTGAGGGTCCAGTGCCCGACGCGGTGTTGGGAATGCAGCCTCGGTAGCCGGTAGTGGTGGCGGATTCGGTGGTACCCGGCGACTTCGGCCGCAGCCTCCACGGGGTTCGGGTTCACCTTGGCGAAGAGGCGGTGTGCGCCGATGTCGAGGTGGAAGGTGCGGTTCATGGTGAAGCGGCGGTAGCGGCCGAAGCGGATCATCGAGTCCACCAGCCCGCGCACTGCCCCGCGAAGTTGGCTATGACCTTGGCGGGGATGGCGCGAAGGTCGCTCGCGGTGGACCAGAGCGTGTCGTCGTAGCGGTCCCGCACGGGACACGCGTCGGCGACCGACATCAGGTGCGAGAACGGGGTGGCCACCGCGTGGTGGCCTGCTGATCCGGTGATCCACTTGGCGTAGCCGTGCCGTCCGTAGAGGCCGACCACATTCGGCTGGGTGCCGTCCGCTCGGATGGTGAGTGCGGCGAGATGGGTCAGGCCGGTGTCGTTGCCGATGACCAGCTCGGCAGCGGCGAACAGGTCAATGCACTCGACCGCCGTTGGTTCGTGAATCACCTCAATCTGCCCTACGGATGCCGGAGGCTGGTGGCCCGGTGGTGTCACCAGGCTGAAGCGCCAGGTACCCGGGTGGCGGGCCGACAGGTGTTCGGCGAGGGCGCCGAAGTTGTCGATGCCGTAGTCCTTGCGGTCGGGGCGACTCGTCGTGGCCACGAAGACCACGTGGAGTGGTTCCGGGGCTGCGACGGCCGCCCGGAACCTGGGGCATGGGTCATCGGAAGCGGGGAGCCTGATGCCGAGGGTTTGCTCGATGTCGAGGTAGTAGCGCATAGGCAGGGCCGCATGGACCTCGACAACGTCGGCGTCGATGAGGTCGAGCAGCGTTGGAGGCGATTCCGGTACCGCGTCGAATTCCAAGGCGTTGTCGCTGCCGAGCGTGCCCAGTTGGTGCCCGTCGCCGCCCGTGACCGTGACTGGAAGGGTGCACCGGGCGATCAGGTCCGCCCGGCTGCCGGCGTACTCCAGCGTTCCGAACTGATCGTGTGTGGCGTCGTGAAGCGCCTGTGCCATGGCGAGGCCGAGCAGCAGGTCACCGAGTCCGCGAGAACCGAAGTCGACGCGCCACCCGGTCTCACGAACCGCATCGAGGCGTGTCCGCCGGGGTGGGGTCTGTCCGTTGGCCCGGCGATACGGCAGGAGCCGGCCGAGCGGTGCCTGTTCGCGTCGGACGAGGTACCGTCCGCCGCGGTGGCGCACCGGTTCCTCGATGAGGGTCACAGCGTTGTCAGTACGCACAGCGGGACCCCATTGCGTTCGAGTAGCTGTCGGCCCTCGCCAGCGGTGTCTTCGACGAGGCAGAGCGCGCCGGTGATGTCGGCGCCGGCCGCGCGAAGCGCCTTGACGAGATTGGCCAGAGTGAGTCCGGTGGTGATCTCGTCGTCCACGATGAGGACGCGCAGTCCTTCGAAGTCGCCGTAGGCGAAGACCTCGAGACGCCGGGCATGCGGCTCGTGGAACACGAGCTTCCCGGGTAGGTCGAGGTTGACCTTCCAGGCAAGCCGATACTGGCTACCGCTGGCCCAGGCCACCGCGATTGTCGGCACGATGCCGCCGGCGTCCAGGCCCAGGAGAAGATCGTGCGGCCGATACGCCGGGTGCTCGCTCCATCGCTTCCACAAGCTGCGTCCCGTCGCCAGGACCTGTTCAGCGGCGACGTCGGTGCGGATGCCATCGAGGCCGTGGACGACGCGGATCGGACGAGCGGTATCTCCTACCCCGAGCCGTGTCACCCGATCGGCGTGCAGAACCTCGTCAAAGGCGGTGGTCATCGAAGATCGGATCCTTCCGTCCGGGGCGTGTTGGACGCGACCGAGCAGCCGAGCGCGTCGTGGTAGGCGAGGATCTTGGCGGCGGCTCCGCGGACCCGGTGGGAGAGGGATTCGTCCTGTCGCCACCGGTCGTCACTGACCTCGGTCACCGCCGGGAGGTCGATGTCGGTGTCCGGATGGCTGGTGGTGAAGGCGAGACGGACCTCCTCGCTGGCGTCGAGGTTCATCCCGTCGGCGCGCAGGATGATCTTCATGATCAGCACGACGTGCTTGTAGACAGCGCGGATATCGGGCTCGGGTTTCGCGGCGAGTCGCCGCAGCACCATCGCCACGAGCGGCAGCTCGCTGCGTGAGGCGCGGTCGTCGGCTGGTGCGTCGAAGGCGTTGAGGACGAGGTCGCTTCGGCGGTAGAGCAGTCCGCAGCCATCGCGGGCTATCTGCCGCACCGCGTGCAGTACTCGGGGTGGGACCAACCCGGCGAGCATCTCTCGGGTGGTGAACGACGACAGTGCGATCTTCTCCCCCGCCGGTCCGCTCTGGGGGACACGCCTGGTCTGAAGCCAGTGCAGCGGCAGCGTGTCGCGTACGACAAGGAGGTCGATGTCGCTCCACCCGGATTGCCAGCCCTGATGGGCGAGGCTCCCCGTGGCGGCGACGAGCGCGGTCTCAGAATCGGTCAGTCTGGCGACGCACTCCGCGAGTACCGCTTGTAGCGCCTCCGGGATGGCCGTGTTCGCACGCGGTGGAACCCTGACCTCGGACCTGCGGTGAACAACTTCCGTAACCGCCCTCTTCAGCGCGGCGAGGCTGTGGCCGTTGTCGATGACCGTGTCGGCGATCGACGCGATGCGGTCTCCACCCCGGCTTCGCTTGATCGCGTCGCGGGCGGAGAGCGACTCCATGGTCTCGGTGGCGCGCTGCGCGCGAAGCCTGTCCGGGAGGCGGAGGAACACGATCTCGCAGCGCTCGCCCCAGATCCTGCGGAGGTGTGCTGTGGCCTCGAAGCGGTGCGCGCTCTCCAGGCTGATCCGGTGCGAGCCCGGGTTCAGCGCGGCGAACCGAAGGATCTCTTCTGTAAGCATCTGCGCCTGGGTCAGCTCGTCCCATTCGCGATACGGATCGGCCACCCCGAGCCGATCGGCGGAGAGCTGCATGAGGTAGCCGATCTTCAGCCGGGTGGCTGTGTGCTCCGTGCGCAGCAACTCGCCGACCGTGCTCTTGCCGCTCTCGGACATACCAGCGAGCACCCACAGGTGCTGGATCCGGTCTGGCGGCAGCGGAACGACGGGCACGTCGAGCTGCGTCAGGGCCTCACGGATTTCACGCTGCACGTCGAGGAGTGGGCGGTGCCCGCGCACCACGATGGCCTGGTACTCCCCGTCATCGACTTGGAGATCGATCGCCTCGGCCAGTCGCTGCTGGTACTCGACGTAGCGCTCGGTGGTCGGCACAGGCTCGCGTGCCACGGCGTGGTGCGCCTCGGCTACCGGCTGGTCGCTGTGGCGCAGCAGTAGGTGCAGCTCACGGCGTGGCGCGGGGGCGTAGTGGCGTGCTCTGGCCTCAACGTGGGCGAGCGCCTCGGCGGTGGATGTGCCGTTCTTGACCGCTGCTGTCGCCGCGCAGGTCGCCACAAGCATCGGCCAACCGCGGTCCTCCAACGCCAAGGAGCCGCCGCCGGCACACCGTGCGGCGTGGGAGCGGAAAACGAGGTCGATGTGTTCGTCGGTGGTGCTGTCGACGAACCACCACTGACTGAAGTCTCGTCGCGACACCTCGGCCCATCGCCGGTCCCACCGATCGACTGTCCCGGTGAACTCGACATCTGGCATCGCCGACGCCAACCAGCGGGCGTTCGTGGTCTTGCCGACGTTGTCGGCGCCGTTGAGGGTGACGGCGGTCCTCATCGCGGCTCCCGATAGCTCTTGAGCGTGCGCCAGTGAGGAATGCGGCGGCGACCTTCATGAATGTCGAGCACAAGGGTGTCGAAAGCTTCGGTGAGTTCGGTGTACTGCTGGAGCGCTACCGAGGGATCGACTTCGCTCGGGCCCAACTGGGCGGTCTCCGAGAATCGCCTCCACCGAACCCACGCGATGGCCAAGCGGTCGACCACGGAGCCGATCGTCTCGGTGTGCAACGGTGCCCCGCCCGGAGGCCGAATCACCTGCTCAACCCAAGAGTCGATCTCCCCGATGAGAGCCACGCGAGTGGCGTTGAGACGGTCGATCGATCTCTTGGCAGCAGCCACCACGTGGTCGTCAGCGGCCGGATCGCGGGAAATCGTCTCCGCTGCCCATTGTTCGCCGTGGTGCGAGGCGAGCCGGGACGCCGCGTGAAGGGGCACCGTCCAAACCTCTGGCAGAACCCGCGGACGGCCGCCAAACGTACTGATGATCAGGTCTGAGCTGGGCAGCGGTGTACCAGACTGCTGGTTAGGGATGAGTGGTGGGTCACCGACGGAACGGAGGGGCATTGGGTGGGCCTCCTTTGATCCTTCGCAGGTCTTGCTACGGGGCGCGGTCGGTGCCGAGGGCGGTGGTCAGCTCTCACCGTGCTCGTGGCGGTGACCCTTGGTGGCGCAGTCCTGTCGGATGCGGGCGAGGTGGTGGGTCATGCGGGCGGTGGTGGGGTTTCCGGGGTACTCACGGCGCTGCGTGGCGATGGTGTCGGCGAGGAGGTCCTGGGCGGCTTGGCAGTGGCCGAGGTCGTGCAGGACGAGGGCTGTTGTGGCGTGAACGGCGAGGGTGCGGTGGCCGCGTGGGCCGTCGCTGCTCGCGAAGTGCTCGCCGAGCTGCCGATAGAGGTGGTACGCGCGCTGATGGTGACCGGCACTGCGGTGAGCGGCGGCGAACAGGTGCAGGGCGTGCAGACTGCGCCGGTGCGTGGGGCCGTACAGGTGGTTGGCGCTGTGGTGGGCGTACCCGGCCCAGCGAATGGCGGTATCGAGCTCGCCGAGCCGCAGGTTCAGTGCGGCAAGAAGAGTGCCAGCTTCGGCATGCACCGCATGGGGTGCGGCGGTCGCGGGGTCGATGCCAGTGAGGCTGCCGTGCAGGAGTTGCCGGGCACGTAGGGGATCGCGGGCGGCGACACGCTTCGCGCGTTCGGTCTCCCAGCGGTCTGGGCTGGCCAACGGTGCCGCGCGCCAGGTCAGAGTCATATCGTGAGCGGCGGCGCCGACGGTGACACAGGTCAGAATGCGGTGAGCGTGCATGGCGGCCAGGTGTGGGCGTGCCGGTGTCCCTGCGGGGAGAGGGACGATCCGTGGCGCGTGTCGCAGGACCGCTCGACCGACATGATCGGCGATGACGACGGCGTCGAGTGGCTTGGGCCAGCAGTCGTTTCCGCAGAGGTACGCCGGTGCCGCGGCGGCCGTCTCAGCCAGAGCCACCGCTTGATGGCAGAACTTGCAGCGCAGGAGTCCGGGGACCAGGTAGTCGTGCCGCGGTCCGGTGCCGTCCGCCCCTCGGTCCGCCTGCTGCGCCTGCGGAGCCGTGGCCTTGGTGACCCATTTCTGCACGATGCGGGGATCGAGGTCCATCTGGCGGGCGACAGTGGTGACGGCGCCGTAGGCCTTGACGATGCGGGCGTCGGCGACGCGCTGGACGACAGCGTCAACGAGGTCGGGCGGGTATCTGCTAGGGAAGGCCATGATCTGTCCTATGCGGTGGACGGGTTAGGCGTGCTGGTCATGCCAGCGGTCACCGATCGGGCGCGCGGAGTTGGTCGGCATGGTTCTGCTGGCGTGGTGTGGGTTGCGGCGCATGGGGTGCAGGCTCGGCCCGTTCGGCACGGTGAGGGGCGGGCGAAGCGTGTACCCGTAGCGGGTGAGCAGGCGTTCCGCTTCGGCGGGGACGGTGGTCCAGGAGGGCAGGTCGATGCGGTCGAGGCGGGCGCGGTGATGGCTGAGCAGGGCGCTGCCGCAGCCGGTCTTCTGCCGCGTTGGGGATACGGCGAGCAGCGCCAGGTGGTAGTGCGGTTCGGTGGGCTGCTGCTGTGCGATCAGGCCCTCAAGGGCGGTGAAGCGCTCAGCGTGTGCTCCGGCGGCCTCCACGAGGCGGGTCGGGTAGTTGGCCGGTGGTGGGATCGGTCGGTAGCGGTGAAAGCCGACGATGGCGGCGGTGAGGTCGTCGGTGAGGTGTACGTCGCCGAAGACCATCGCGTGTTCCACCCACACCGCGACGACGTCGGTCAGCACCCGGCGGCGCTGCGCCGCGTCCGGTACCAGCCAGCCGGCGAGCGGGCTGGGGTGCAGCGTGTCGGTGATCAACGCGGCGACGGTCTGTCTGTCTGTCCAGCGGGCTGCGCGGATACGAATGCTGGAGTCCACGGTGTTGTCGTCCCTCTCGGCGGATTATCGGTAGGTGGCGGTGGCGAGGTCACCGATCGCGGCGTCGACGGCGGCGGTGATTTCCCGGACGGGGCGGTGGTGCTGGGCGGCGATGGTCTTCAGATGGGCGGTGAGGGTGGCGGTGTCGTCGTCGAGGTAGAGGTGGTCGGCGAGGCCGAGGACGGCGACGAGTCCGGCGAGGGCGGCGGTGTGGTTGTCCGGTTGTTCGCGGCCGGCGGCGAGGTAGCGCAGGCGGGCGCGGGCGATGACGGCCCATTTGGTGTCGGTGGCGAGGTAGGCGTCGGCGCGGACCAGGCCGCCGAGGCGGCGGCGGGCGGTGTGGCGCAGGATCCCAGCGGCGACGAGTCCGGCGCGGGTGCGCTCATACAGGTCGTCGGCGAAGCTACGCAGAAATGCCTTCACCGTCGGAGTCGCACGGGAGTAGCGGATCGCGGCGAGGGCAGTGTCGGCAATCAGGTCACCGACCGGCTGGTCGGAGTTCAGGCGTAGCCACCAGTCCGCAGCCGGATGCTCGGCGTAGGAGTCGAGGGTGATCCGTCCGGCGAGGAACAGGTCGATCAGCACTGCGCCGGCCATGCCGAGGGCCAAGGCTTGGCGGTGCAGGTGCGGCTGGCCGGTGTCGTCGTGGTGCCCGAGCAGGAACAGCTCGTCGCGCAGCGACAGGTGGGGTATCGACGCGGTCATCCCAGGCCCCTATCCCTGCACGGCGGCAAGGGCCCGCAGCCGGGCGTGCGCGTCGCGGTAGGCAGCCTGCCGCTGCGGGAGCACGGCTTTGTCGATGGCCGCCAGAACGGTGTAGTTGGGGTCGCAGACGTTGCCGATGGGCGCTCGCCCGGCCTGCGAGATGAGCTGATAGGCATCCAGCGTGTGCAGGCCGCACAGGTCGACGGTCCAGCCGGTGAGGTCCTGGTGGGCCATGCGGTAGGCGTCCTCCAGCGGGCGGGCGCAGCCGACCGACATGATCGCCGTGTCGGTTTCCAGACGCGGCCAGGCGGTGTCGGTACCCTTGATGACCTCGACGGCGAGGGTGGTGACGGTGGCGATCTCCACGCCGACACCGCAGACTTCGCCGTGGCCTTGGCGGGCGTGTCCGTCGCCGAGGGCGAGCATCGCCCCGTGCACGTTCACTCCGAGATACAGGGTGGTCCCGGCGCGCAGTTCCGGGGTGTCGAGGTTCCCGCCGTAGTAGTCCGGGACGATCGTGGACCGGGACTCCATGCCACCTGGGGCGACGCCGATGGTGCCGATCATCGGATCCAGCGGCAGCTCGACCATGTGGTCACTGGCGGTGGCCCGGTACCGGACGACGCCCGCGTGCCCGTCGATGTCGTACACCCACACCCGCTCGTCGAGCGGCGGCTGCAGGGTGGCGGTGTGCGAGGTCGACGTGAGTGCCCCGAAGTAGGGGAACGTCGCCGACACACCCCAGTCGCGGGCCGGCTCGATCGACACGAGGTGCACGGCGAGGGTGTCGCCGGGCTCGGCGTCCTCGACGAAGAACGGCCCCGACACCGGGTTCAGGTACGGCATCTGACACACCTGCGACGGCAGGTCCGCACGCCCCCGCACCAGGCCGCCGAAGCAGTCCTCGGTGTGCACGGTGAACAGGTCGCCGGAGCGGACGTGGGCCACCGGCAGGCGTCCACCGAAGGTGTAGGCCAACTCGTCACGGGCGGGACGGTAGGTGAAGTGACTCATCGCGATCACACCCGCTCCATGTCACGCCCGACGGTCTGGGCGGGGGCCAGGCCGGACAACACCGGCCGGCGGCCGGTCAGGTACAGGCCGGCCAGGACCAGCACGCCGAGGCCCAGCCAGGCCAGGCCGAGGCGCTGGGCGGCGATGTTGGCGTTCACCACCACGTAGGCGAGGATCACGAACCCAATTCCGGGCATGAGCAGGTGCGCGAACCAGTTGCCGCTGCGACGGCGGATCAGGTGGTGAACGACCACGGAGACGTGCAGGACCAGGAACGCCACCATCGCCCCGAAGTTGATCAGCGACGACAACAGCGTGATGCCATCCGCCCGGGTCGCCATGTACAAGCCCAGGGCGAGGGACACGACGCCGGTGAGCAAGGTCGCGTTGATCGGCACGCTGCGGCGCACCGACACCTTCGCCAGGAACGCGGGGAGTTGCCGGTCGCGGGCCATCGCGTACAGCAGCCGAGACGTGGCGACCTGCGCGACCATCGAGTTCGGCAGCCCCCACGCGATCGCCGTCGCCACCGCGCACACCGTCGCCAGCCAGCCTCCGCCGGCCACCGCGGCGGCGTCGTAGAAGGCGGTGCCGTTCACGTCGCCCTCGGCCAGCAGCCCGCCGGGGTTGGGCACGAGCATCGCCGCCAACCACGTCTGCGCGATGAACAACACCCCGGCCAGGACGAGCACGGCCGCCATCGCCCGGCCGATCTGCCGGGCGCCGTCACGGGTCTCCTCCGCCAACATGGAGATGCCGTCGAAGCCCAGGAACGACAGCACCGCGATCGACACCGCCCCCGCGACGAGGGACCAGGTGAAGGTGTCGGCGTTGTAGAACGCATCCCAGCTGAACCGGCCGCTGCCCGTTGCGAGGGCCCAACCGGCGACGGCGAGGAAGATCGCCAGGACGATCAGCTCGCCGACGAGCATCACCCGGGTCACCATCGCGGTCATCCGGATCCCCACCGAGTTGACGACCGTGTTGACCGCGACGAACCCGAGCAACCACAGCCACACCGGCACCGCGGGCACGGTGGAGTGCATCGCCACCGACGCCACCAGGTACAGCAGACCGGGCACGAGCACGTAGTCGAGCAGGATCACCCAGCCGGCGAGGAACCCGACCGGCGGGCTGATGCCCCGACCGGCGTAGTTGTAGACGCTGCCCGACATGGGGAACGCCTTGACCATCTGCGCGTACGAGAACGCGGTGAACACCAGCGCCACCACACCGATGGCATAGGCGAGGGCCACCATGCCGCCAGAGCCCGCGTAGACGCTGCCGAAGATCGCCATCGGCGCGATCGGCACCATGTACACCAGTCCGTACGCCAACAGGTCCCGAAACCGCAGCTGGCGGCTGAGTTCCTGCCGATATCCGTAGCGGGCCAGGTCGTTCGAGGTTGTCATCGGTAATCCTCACGAGGATGAGAAGCGCGAGCAGGGCGCGGAGAGACGCCTGCCGGGTGGTCGTCAACGACCCGACGGCGACGGACATCCCGCGGTTGACGGTGCTATGGCAGCCACTCCATTAGTCACTGCTGGTGGCTACATCCGGACCGACGGTGATCCGGCTCGGCAAGCTTGCCAAGCGCATCCATGTGAATGGATCCCCAGGGGTGGTGAGATTTTCCCCCACCCGCGTACGCCTTTGACCTGCACGAACTTTGATCAATCAGCGGCTAGCTCCCCACCTCTGGGCCGGAGGCCTCGTCGCGCCCCGTACCGATTCCGATGAGAGGGGCGATACCGTGCGACAAGAGGCCGCACGCAGGGGGTGACCGCGATGGCAAGGACGACGGGCACCAAGGCGCAGCGTGACCATGTGCGCCAGACACTGGCCGGTTTCGGAGTGACCCCGCCCGCCATCGCCGCCGAGCTGCAGCGCCGCTTCGGGCTACGCCCCCGAGATGCCTTCCGCCAAGCCCATGGTTGGACCCAGGACGCGGTAGCCGAGAGACTGAACGCCAAAGGAAGCGGTTCGGCGACGTTCACCGGGGCGCGGATCAGCGACTACGAGCGATGGCCCTTCGGCGGTCGTCGGCCCACCCTGGCCGCCTTGAACGCACTGGCGCAGGTCTTCGGCACCGAACCGAGCAGTCTGGTCGACCTCCACGACCTGACCGCTATGCCGGAAGCAGACCGAGCGGCGCTGAGCGGCAGGAACGCCGCCCCGATGCCTGCACCACCGGTCGCATCCTCAACACCACCTGGCGCGATGGCTGAGCCTCTGCGATGGGACCTCGGCGCTCTGCAGGACGAGACGGAACTGGTGATAGCGGTGGCAGAACGTACGGCGAGCTTCGGCACATGGGCGCAAGCCTCCAACGTCGGGCCCTTCACCCTCGACGATGTCGCTGCCTCCACCCGCAGGATCGCCATCGACTACCTGACCGAGCCGCCCGTCGTCGTCTACGCGCGGGCCGGGCTCCTGGCCGACCGTGTCTTCCGCCTTCTCCAGACCGGGCGTCAGAACCCTGATCAGTCTCGGGAGCTCTACACCTGGGCGGGCTACCTCTGCACACTGCTCGCCTGGATGGCCGGCGATCTCGGCCACCCGGCGGCGGCCGAGTCCCAGGCACGCACCGCCTGGATGTGCGCCGAGACCGTCCGCGACAACACCCTCCGCGCCTGGGTTCTCTCCACGATCAGTAAGACCCACCTGTGGGAGCGGCGGTTCGAAGACGCGGCCAACGCCGCCGTGCGCGGCTACGGCCATGCCGCCGAAGGCAGCGCGGCGGTCATGCTGGCGTGCCAGGAAGCGGACGCGTGGGCGGAGATCGGCGCCGTCGAGCCGGCACGGGCAGCACTGCAACGGGCCGAGGAGGCCCGCCAACGTGCCAGCCGCGACCCGGTGGGGGGCCTTCTGGCCTGCGGCACGGTACGCCAACACAACTACGCTGGATCAGTGCTGCTCCGCATCGGCGAGGCCGCCAACGCCATCGAACATGCCGAGCACGCCCTGACGGAAGCCGCCGCGGATCCCTCGATCGCCTACGGCACGCTCGCCCAGATCCGCATCTGGGCCGCCGCAGCACATCTCAAAGCCGGCAGCCTCGACGGCGCGGTCTCGGTCCTGTCGCCGGTGCTCGCTCTGCCACCCGAACAGCGGCTCGACCCGCTGGTGCACCGCCTGCGTGGCGTCGGGCGCAACATCGCCGGCAATCCGTCACTGCGCGCGAGCATTGAGGCCCGCAATGTCCAAGCAGCCATCACCGAGTTCTGCGCCACCGGCGCCGCCCGGCAACTTCCCTGAACCTGGAGAACCCATGGCAGTCCCGCACGCCACCGATATCCGTGATCACTGGTACTGGCGACCGGGTTGGGGCATCGGCTCCCGTTTCTACACCTGGCACATCACCT
This sequence comes from Micromonospora sp. BL1, assembly GCF_003667485.1. Classification (NCBI taxonomy): domain Bacteria; kingdom Bacillati; phylum Actinomycetota; class Actinomycetes; order Micromonosporales; family Micromonosporaceae; genus Micromonospora; species Micromonospora sp. BL1. The sequence goes on along the minus strand of NZ_RCVK01000261.1, from coordinate 35,792 downwards.
TTGACGGACAGCCCGAGGTCGAGAAGCTCGCTGACCAGTACCGGTCCCTGCTGTCCTCGCAGCCCAGCCTCGACGTCATTCCGAACCGATGGCTTCACCTCACGATGCAGGGCATCGGCTTCGTCCAAGCCGTCGCCACCGACGACGTCGACGCCATCGTGGCCGCTGCCACCGACCGGTGCTCGCGCCTGTCACCTTTCAAGCTCACCATCGGCACCCCCCACGTCGATCCCGAGTCCATCCAGATCGCCGTCGAGCCGATCGAGCCGGTGCGGCAACTCCGCGCCGCCATCCGTGCCGCCATCGCCGACGTCTGGGGGCAGGACCGCGTACCCGAGGCCGCCGAGCCCTACAACCCTCACCTCAGCCTGGCCTACACCAACACCGACGGTCCCGCAGCGCCGCTCATCGAGGCGCTCTCCTCCGCCCCGAAGATCAGCGCCGACGCGCTGATCACCTCGTGCCAGCTCATCGTCCTCAACCGGGACGAGGGCATGTACGTGTGGGAACCGTACGCCACGGTAGAACTCGGTTCCTGAACCCTGTTACGTCCGCCATGTCACCCCGTGGTAAAGATTGCCGCCGCGATGGCTGTTCAATCGGCGGGCATTCGGGTGGAGAGAGGGCTCCCCGTCTTACACGGAGGCTCCTGCCCCGGATGAGCGAGGGATGTTCCGCACTGGCGGGCTTGAACTACAGACCCATCCAAGCCGGCCCGATGAACGGCCAAGCCCTGACGCAGCTCCGGTCCTGGTGACGTGGCCGAACCTCCCGTGGGAGGCGACGCCAGCCGGGCGAGAGGGCAGCGCTCACATGATCTTCGGTGATGTGCGCGGTGTGTGCTCTCCAGCGGATGCCAACCAGGGTGAACCGGTGCCAACGCGGGTCACCGGGGCCGACCGCCGGTCGCAAACCGGGTTCGTGTGCTCCGGGTGTGGTCCTGGGCTGGGAGAACAGGGGGCCGGGTGACGTGGGTGAACGTGGGCCACTCCCTGCCACCCCAGGTGAACCCCCAGGTCGCTAGACTGTGCCCTCGCGCCCTCGTAGCTCAGGGGATAGAGCATCGGTTTCCTAAACCGTGTGTCGCAGGTTCGAATCCTGCCGGGGGCACCTCGATACACGGCCGAAACGCTCCCTGAGCTGGCAATACCTACGTCGCTAAATTAGAACAAGTGTGCAGCCGTGTGTCACCAGAAGCCGCCGTTTGTCGTAGGTTGCGGAACAGACGCGGAATGACCCTGAAGGCATCTTCGCAGGTCAGCCGGTACCACCGGGACAAGATCCGGAACGGCAGCCATCATACGGGCCACGCCACACCAGTCAGAGCCTCAGAGATCCGGTCGTTGACGGTGGCCTCCGCGCCGTCGATGCACGTGGCGTAGACCTTCAGCAGCACGTCAACGGAGTGCCCGGCCCGGTCGGCTACCTCGGTTGCCGGTACACCAGCGTTGAGCCACAGCGACACGGCAGCGTGCCGCAGGTCGTACGGGCGACCAGCGAGCGGAGAGTCAACTTGGCGCGGCGTCAACGCGCCAGCTACGGCTCACCAATACCGCCTGTCCGGCCAGCTGCCGGCCAGCTGCCGGCGATGTCGGGTCTCAGGACCTCCGTGACAGAACAGTCTCCGGACCTCCGTGACAGGTCCGGCTAGACGATCTCCATTCACCCCGTCCGGACGTGCAAGGATCTTCTCTACTTGGGCGGCCAGCGGAGTGCAAGGAGGCGCGAGGGTGAGGTACGTCAGGGTGGAACGGACAAGGGACGGCATGTTCCTGGACCCCGATGCGTACCTGCGGCAGTTGCCGTCGTTCGTTGACTCGTTGCCCGAGGGGGCACGCCGGTTCGCTACGGACCCCGGTCACTACGACTTCTTCGGGCAGCGGTGCATCAAGGACCTCAAGCCCGCCCGGCTAACGTCCGGTGAGGCGGGCGGGAGCACCTGGGTTGAGTTGAACCTGCGGCACAACTGCTGGAAGCACGAGGAAGATCTGACTATCCACTACAGCGGCGTGCAGAGCCTGGCGATTGATCCCGCCGACAAGGGGATGGACGTGACCCAGCTCCAGGACGTGATGCTGGACGAGCTGCTGCCCCACGAGCACGGTTCCCGACACGAGATCGTTTGCCTCTTCGGAACACTGGTCGTGACGAGTCAGGACCTCACCGCAACGTGGTTGCACGCCGACTGCCCGGAGCGTGAGCCGGGTCGCTGAGCCAGTCGAGTGTCACGCAGGTCCCGAGACCGGACAGCCAGCTGCCGGCGATGTGGTGCAAAGTTTCTGTACGTCTTCAAGGCGGCCCTGAACGGGCCGCACGCGCCGCCGCCTGGGCGCGCGTCCGTCGCTCCGCTGGCGCTCCGACTCCGGCCACGCAACACGCCCGGCGGCTGGCGCGGAGAGCGGGCAGCCCGGGGGCCGCCGCAGACGGGGATGGCGGGGAGAGTGGCGGGTTTCATTGCCGGCAGCCGGCCGCGCCGCGCTTGAGCAGCGCGGCGCATGTGCCGCGCGACGGGGTCCGCGAGGCAAGCCCCGAGCGTGGGGGCGGTGTCCGCCGAGGGCATGCCGGTCGTCCAGGAGCCGGCTCCGCAGCCGCTCGCGGTCAGGTCAATTGCTCGCCTGGGAGGGGAGGGTGCCCGTCGGCGGCCAGCTGCCACCCCCGGGAGCCGGGTCCGCACCGGGTGAGGTTGGGTCAACTGCGCCACGGTGGCGGCGTCCGTCGGGGGCCCGGTCCGCGACACGAAAGCCGACTCAGCCCGGCCGGCGCGTCCGTCCGTGCGTCAAGGTTTACTTGACCTGCGGGTCGGGCGGCGGGCCGCTCCCCAGGAGGGCGGGTCGATGGCAGATGGCAGATAGTTAGCTCTGGGACGTTGAGCCGGGATGGTCGAACCCGTCAGACACCGGCTCGGTCAAAATTGCTCTGGGCTTGGGAGGCTTTGGGTTCCACGCGCGCTCATGTTCCTCCGTGCCTAGGTCGCGACGAATTTGATCCCGCAGTTTATTAAGAATTCTATAAAAGTCTCTCAGGTTCCGCAATGAATATCCGCTAGCCTCCGAGGAGTCATTTGATGATTTAGGCCCCCCTCTTAGGTGATCCATATGGAACCTGCTCATGGTTATGCAGAGGCGTGTAACTGTCTGGTCAATGTGGATGGGGGTGATTAGATGAAGTGTCGTAGCCGTAAGCTCTACGGCATGAGCTGCGTGGAAAGCTGTTTGTAGCTGCTCTTCTGGCGGGTAGTAGCTTTTCGTGATAAGTGCAAGTCTTTCCGGCAGAACGGCTTCGCTCCACTTCTCTGCATTTACAAAAATTCCCGAATATAGGTCGAGTAATTCCTGGCGGCGACGGGTTGCGTCTTCGCGCTCCCACTGAGCTTGACGGTCGACCCGTTCTCTTTGCCAGCCCTCAAGCTCCCGTTTGCGCTCTCGCTGCCACCTAATGCGCTCCTGTGTCCGCTCACGCGCCCACTTCTTATCCTCACGCCGACTCGTCAGCCACTGAGTTATTAGCACGCCGAGTAGGGTGCCGATAATGCCAACCATCGCTAGCTCTACCGGCGTGCCAGACTCCGCTGGAGCGCGGGCTGGCGAAGGCGGGGATGTGGTGGAGGCTGTCGGCGCGGCCGTCGTTGAGGCGATGGGCGCTGGCGTCGGCGTCGGCGTCGGGGCAAGCACCCGCACATCATTACGTGGGACCCCTAGCGTTGGTGTCCCGAGTCCAGGTTGGAGGGTTGTCGGGGCGGCGGTTGATCATCTGCCCCTCGGCTTAGAATGGGACAAGGTTGATGATGAGGTTCAACGTCTTCCACCTCCCGCCACCTTACGCTAGCGTGGCGCTACGTCCAGTAGCCGTTGGGGAGGGCTCATGCCCGGCACCGACTTCTTCGCGTCCAAAAAGGCTGCCGCCGTCTTCAAACACGGCATCTTGAGCCGGTACCCCGTCGTCTTCGCATCGAAGACTGGCAGAAGCGTCGAGGGTCACCGTGTTGTCTTCCTCGATGGATACGCTGGCCGCGGAGAGTATGACGACGGCCAGCCCGGTTCGCCGCTACTGCTGTCGCGATGTGCCGATTTCGTCAAGGGCTATCGCAACGTCCTGGGGTTCTTCATCGAGCAAAACCCGGACAACTTTGCCAACCTGGAACGCGTACTCGGCGAGAAGGGTGGCGACGCGGAGCGGATCGTCCGGTCCGGCTCGATTGACGAGCACCTTCCCGAAGTCCTAAGGCGGGCCCAAGGTGCGTCGCTGTTCGCTTTCCTCGACCCATTCGGCCCTGCGTTGGACTTCGACGTTCTCAAGGCTGCCCTCCTCGGTCGGCCGTCGTGGCCACCTACTGAGGTCCTTCTGCACTTCAGCGTCTTGAGCGTCGCTCGGATGGGTCGTGCCGTACACACGGCTCGTGCAAGGCACGGCGAGCTTTCGCCGGCTGATCAGAAGACAGCCGACCGGCTAGACCGCTTTCTTGGCGGCGACTGGTGGCAAGAACACTTCGCAAGCGTCCGAGACGAGGGTGATGAGCAGCGGGCTACAGAAATCGCCTTAGAGGTCTGCGACACGTACGAGAAGCTTCTGACGACCGGAACGCGACACCGAGCAGTCAAGATGCCGGTACGGCCTAGACCAGATCTGCTGCCGAAGTACGTGCTGGCGCTGTTCACCGCTAGCAACGAGGGAGCCTGGCACTTCGCGGACTCGTTAGGTAAGGCGGGCGTGGAGTGGTCAGTGGCGTGGCAGACGGACCTGCTCCGTAAGGGGGAGAGGCACGGGCAGGGCTCGCTGTTCGGGGGCGATGAGTTGCCAACCCCCGAGAGCCACGGCAGTCGTCACGGCACCGACTGGGCGAGGATCATCGCGGGGAACCTCGAACGATTGCTAGACGAGCTGGGTCCGTTCTGCCCTGCCGACTACGTGCCGGAGGTCTACGGCACGACGCTGGGTCAGGCAAGTACGCCTCACGTCCGGGCGGCCGTGAAGTTACTGAGCGGAACGTCTGTGGCCAACACCGGTAAGGGTGACTTCTGGAAGGAGCAGTTGCGGCGCCCATAGGGGCCGTGATCCTTCTCCGTCGGTGGCGTCTACCCGATCGAGGTGAGTTCGCGTGCTTGCGGCATCTCGTCCCACGTTCGGCCGTCTAGATTACGACCGCCGGCCTTTGGTGTTCTCCCGCCCCACTGCTTGAAGAAGAAGGCTGTGCCGTCGGCGACGCACTGGTCGCGCAGGGACCGCAGCCAAGCCGGTTCGACCGGCCGGCAGCCAGGGCCAGACTCACCACCGGCGATCAGCCAGTCAATGCCATCAAGATTCAGGTCCTCCAGCGGGCCGAGTAACGGTTCGGCCGAGACGAACCGAACGGCAGCGGGCACCTGGCGGAGATGATCGATGCGCTCCGTCTGTTCATCGTCCTCGACGGAAACACCCATCCAGACGTTGACCGGCCAGGTCAGTCGGGGGGCGAGCTTCGCAAGCCTCGCCGCTCGCTTTGTGAGCACCTGGTAGGTGTGCTGCGGCGTTGCCGCCATGACCTCAAAGACCTGCTCGACGAAGTTGAGGGGAACCTTTGCATGAAAGAGGTCGCTCATCGAGTTGACGAACACGACCCGGGGCTCTCGCCACCGCAGAGGCAGCGTCAGCTCACTGGGGTGTACTGCGACCCCGAAGCCTGGCCCCGAAGTACGCGGGTCGCCGTCCGTCTGATACTTGGCGGACCCCATGGCCTTCAGTCGCTTTGCCAAGGTCAACGCGTAGCAGTGATCGCAGCCACGCGAGATGCGGTCGCAGCCTGTTGTCGGGTTCCACGTGGCTTCGGTCCACTCGATGGAGCTCTTGTCTGCCATCACCACACTCCCCGGCCGGTTGGAACGATTCTGTCGAACGTGCGTACGGATTGAAAGACGTAGAGACGATCTTTCTTGCCGGCGGATCAGCAAGCGCAGAAGTTCCCATCCACCGCTGGACCAACGCACAGGACGCAGAGTGGGAAGCGGCCAGGCCGTCACCAGGCCGTCGCAGGCCGAACGTTGGCGACCAACGACGACCACTGGTGACGATGCCTGCCCAGGCAACAGCGCGTAACCAGCCGGTCTGCCAGGCCGACTAGGCCGCTCTTACCTGTAGTTGGTGAACTGACTACCTTGCGCAAGCCTCATAGCGTAGCTGCATGACGGACGCGCCATGGTGGGGGACTGCCCTGCTGGCCGGGCTTTTTGGACTTGGGGGTGTTGCAGTTGCCCAAGTCGTTGCGATCAGGCTGGAAGGAGTCCGCAACAGACGTGAAGACCAGCGGCGTTGGCACACAGAGAGGCGCCACGTCTACGCCAGCTTCTTAGCCGCCGCCTATGCCGTCTACCGTCATATCCGGTCGAGCCCCCGAGATGAGGCCTACGCCTTGCGGTGGCGCGAGCTGACGGATGACCTCACCGTCCGGCACCAGGAGGTGCACCTCCTGGCGTCGACTCCCGTCACTGCGGCGGCACAGGCGCTCCTTGCTCAGCTTAGAGAATTCGCTGAGGCCACCAAGAGGCAACCTGACGGGAATCATGAAGCGTTGCGCGACTCGCTCTCACAAGCACGTATGCGCTTCATCAGCCTCGTCCGGGCCGAGCTGGATGTGGCGGAGCCGGGTGGGTCCTTTACATTCAGGAACTTCTAGCGGCAGTGTCTACTCCGCTTTTGACCACCTGGTCGACAGCAACGGTGACAGCAACAAGACCAGACGGGGGTGGAGCAAGCCAGACATGTGCGGATCATCGGCCGAGGTCACAGACGCGGACGGACCCCGCCGGACGACGCGCCCAGAACTTGTAAGCGAGAGGTGGGTGGGATGCGCTCTGGCGACCGTGTCACCTCAACTCGACGTTCCAGCGACGAACGGGCGTCGACGGGCTAGGTACCGATAGCGGACTCAAGCGCCCTTACTGCTACCGGAACCCCGATGGCCTGGGCGACGCTGAGCGCCCAGCGGCCCGCACGTGCCAGGTGGGCAAACGCCGTCGGCCCATCGCCCTGTTCCGCGGCGACCTCGGCCTTGGCCAACTCCGCCAAGGCGACGTCTTCTTGTGGTGTTCCGCTAGCACGGGCACGTGCTTCCGCACGCACCTTTTGAAGCTCAGCCGCTAGTTCTCGAAGATCGACTTGCCCAGCTGTCTGATTCCAGACCTGAGTAAACTTCTGTCCAATCGCGATCGAGCCCGGTCCCACTGCGCCAGCTTGACCAGTCTGATACGAGTCGCCCATTACGACCTATGGACAGGAGATCCTCTGAGCTGAATGCAAGTCTTATGGGCAGCAAGGAGACAGGAAGCCGAGCGGTTGCGGGCGGTCGGCGACGGTGGCCGGCAGCACTGAGGCCGTCCTAAGTGGCGCAGGACACGTTGCGGTTGCGGGCTCCGGAACATGCGCGGAATGGTCACAGACAGCGACGACCGACCGGCTGGCTTTTGCGCAGCTAGTGGACACCGGGAGCCGAGGAGCGCTAGCCCCTTCCTAAACCGTGTGTCGCAGGTTCGAATCCTGCCGGGGGCACCTCGAAGACCAGCCAAAACGCCACCTGAACAGCGGATACGCTCCCGCACCGATCGATCGGCCTGTGCAGCCGGATGTCACCCGTAGCCGCCGTTTGCAGCCCTCCGTGCAAAATACGTGCAATGATCTTGGGTCCTTGAGCGGCCATGTTTCCCCATCTCAAAGCCGCTGCAACGCGGAAGGGCCGAAGCGTCGCCACGGCCCCGCGCATCCCACCAGCGATCATCATCGGCTCAGCGCCGCCTCGATTCGCTCGTTCATCCTGCTGCGGTCCCCGTCGAGGCACTTCGCGTACACCTTGAGCAGCACGTCGACCGAATGCCCGGCCCGCTGCGCAACCTCCGGCGCCGGCAACCCGGCGTTGAGCCAGAGCTGCCTCCGGCCGGCATCGGCCGGCACGGCGGGCCGATCGTTCGACTGGTCAGCATCGGCGGTGCCACCACGGTAGTTCGGGCGACGTCCGCGGATCGTGAAGGCTCCGGCGTAGCAGGACGGCGTCTAGGGCATCAACGAGGGCGCGCACTTCACTCCCGGCGTGCGGTGGAAGCATCATCACGACGTCTTCGAGCAGGTCGCGGGACCAGCCCGCACCGCAGCAGGAACAGGTGAACTCGGCGTCCCACTGCTTCCACGAACGTCGGATCCGACGTACGTGCACGGACCAGACGTTGATTGCCGCAGCCACGGCCCCTGGCATCAGTCGCGCGCCTTCGAGCTGCCGAATCGCCGCGTTGGTTGCTCCGGACAGGCTGGCAGTGCTGCGATAGCGCACCCACGGTCGTCGCCAGGTCCGCTCCCGCAATCGAAGCGATGCTGGTCTTCTACGCGGCATAGCCCCTTCGAGTAGCGTTCATGTCGACATCCTGTCAGCCGTACACGGCCACCGTCAGGCCGTGACGATCGCGAGGGTGGCTGGACACCGCCGAGGATGGGGCGATCGCTGCCGCGCCGCTTCGCGGTTTGCCATCGGGTACCGGGCGCCAGGTGGGCGGTGAGCCGTACGCCGCCGGACGACCGCGCGCCCATGCGCAGCCGTGCCAGCTACATGCCAGTAGCCGGTGTTCCAGATGGTCTGCCGGAGGGCATGCGTGTCGACCCGTCAGCGGCCTAGGAGAGAATCGCTCGATGACGATCGTCGAGCCGCCGCAGGTAGTTACAGAGAAGGCCGTCTTGCAACTCCTGCACCTAGCCTTCCTGGAGATCCGGCTCTACACGGCTCCGGTGGACGACGACCAGGCGTTGGAGACCTTGCTGAAGCGGCGTAAACAGATCAACGAACTCGCCGACCTGTGCCATGGGCTACCCGGTTGTGTTGCTCCCGAGCGGCGGCATCTGGTGAGCGACAACTTGAGGTACCTGTGGCGCACCTCCTCTGCTCGGAAGCAGCAGTGGATGCGTTCCCGTTGGGATCACCTCGGCTACGACCACCGTTGGCTCACGGACTCGGATGCACCTCACGAGGACTGAACCTGCGTTTGATGTTTCTGATCCACGCCAATGCACGCGAGGACTGACGCCGCGTCGGCCGCCAGGAAGAGCTGGAAATAGTAGGGAGGGTCGAGCTGCGTCACCCCGCCAAGTCGCACAGGCTGTTCACCGAGCGCATGGAGCGTCTCGACAGCCGCCGCGAACCCGAGCGTCGGAATGCCTCGATCCCTGGTAATCGCCTCCCGCCCTCGGTACGTGGACGCAAGGTTGTTGGCGGGGACCACGCCGTCCCAGATGCGGAACGACGCTCCCCGATCGAGGGCCTCACGACACGCCCTGATGACTGGGCTCTCGTCGGCAAGCAGAGACGTCAACTCATCGCGCTCCACGCAACGACGGTACAGCCATCCCGTACTGCCAAGCTGTCCCACTGAGTCAGGCCCTGGCCGACAACGACGGACGGGCTGACCAGGAGGAGCGTCATTGCGAGATGACCTGGTGCCGGCTGGCAGAATCTCCGCGGTCAATCTCCGTTGAACAGGAGCTGTCGGTGGTGGGGGCGTCGGGGCGCGGCCTCTAGGAGCGATGCGAGCTGAAGTATGGCCTGAGCGGCTGCACGCACGCTGTCATCCGTGGACCGCTCAATGATCGATTGAAGTTCGGTTGTCAGCATGGCCGTCTGGCGGCTGTTGAACCACGTGTCGTCGTAGGGATCGACTCCGCAGAGCAACGGGTAGCGGGACGGCTCCGATGCAGCCAGGGAGCAGAGAGACGCGACGCCGGCGGCGTCTGTAAGTTGCTCTACGACGACACCGCTGTACTCCCGGACCTGCACACTCATTCCCACGGCCTCATCGTGCCGGACAAGAAGGCGCGAACAGTGGGGGCGAACTGTGTTTGAGCGTCGTGATGCACCACATGACCGGCCGGCAGCTCGACAAGCCGAGCGTGGCCAGCGCGGCGGGCGATCATCTCGCGAGCGTGGCCGGCTGCCAGTTCATCGCTACGCGTTCCACGAATCAGGAGAGTCGGGCAGCTCACCGAAACCCAGTCCTTCCAGTGGTCACCGCTGAGTGCCTTCTGAGATGCCACCGTGTCGTCGATGTCGAATGAGAAGCCCCAGCCGTCGTCGGACTGGCGGAAGGAACATTCGAGGTAGGGTGCCGCCGCGCCCAGGGCCGCGGCCAGTGCGTCGCGGGTTGGCGCGTGGCGGGGGAGGCTCGTCGTGAACGACCAATCGACGTCTACGACCGCGCCGGCATCCTCGACGATGAGCGCGGTGACCCGGTCGGGGTACCGCCCGGCGTACTGATAGGCGTTCACTCCGCCGAGCGAGTGGCCCAGCACCGCCGCAGGGCCGACTTTCAAGTGCTGGTGGAACGCGGCGACGTCGGATATGTAGTCGTCACGCTCGTAGCTCTCGGCACGGTCCGACGCTCCGTGTCCGCGCTGATCGAGTGCGATCACCCGCCAGTGGGGTGCCAGCGCCTGGGCCAGCGGGGCGAATGCCGACGCTTCGTTGTAGTGCCCATGAAGAGCCAGGAGCGGGGCACCCGATCCACCGAAGTCCAGATAGGAGAACCTTCGGCTCTCAATCGCGAAAGACCCACGCATGGCCTGGGATGCTAGCCCCGGTCGTTGTCGGCGGTCGGGCGGCATGAGCGGTTGGTCGCTGTGCCCGTTGCGTCCCAGGCGGTAGGGGCGACGCGGTCAGCTGTTGGGCGTGTGCCAGGTTCGAAGCCTGCCGGGGTGCCGGATTCCGCCTACGGGCTGACCGTTCCCGACATGTTGCTGACCCGGCCCATCGCGTCGAAGTCGACACGCAGGACCGACCCGCCCCGGTCCTGCGCCGTCACCGACATCGGCGCCCGATCCAACCGCCACCCCTGCTGGTGCAGGAACGACTCGACGGCGACGCGGTGTTCCACCGGGAAGGACTGAAGTACCTGCGTCAGTACGGTCAGCACCCGCTCCGGCCGGACCGGCGCGGTGAACTGTGGCGGGGCGTCGTCGAGGTGGAAGAAGACCGCGCCGCCGTCGTACGGCCCGCGGTAGTAGCAGCGGCCGGTCAGGCCGGACGCCAGCAGGGCGAGGCGGTGTCCGTCGGCGCGCTGGAGCGGGAACGTGGGCGTGGTGAGTTCGGCGACGCCCTGCCGGTGCCCGTACTCGCGGAGCCAGCCGGCGAGATGGAGGAGCGCCGGCGGGAGGTTGCTGGCCTCGTTGGCCCAGGCCCACAGCCAGGTGCCGTCGTCGTGGCTCTCGGTACCGAGGAGCTGGATGCGGTACCGCAGGTCGGTCCCGAACGTCACTGTGCCGTCGGGCAGGTCGAGCTGCCAGTCGCGTTCGCCGAGCAGGTCGGCCAGCGCCAACTGGCGGGCCAGGCCGGTGCCGACATGTTCGGCGAAGAGTCGATCAAACGTCGGCATCGCAGCAGTGTGCCAGACCTTCGGGTACGGGGCGGCCCCGCGTCCGGCCGGAGCCGGAGCGCGGGGCCGGCGGGTCAGCGGACCAGCGCTGCCACCAGCGTCCCGATGCAGGCGACGACGGCGGCGATGATCGGACTGAGCGTCTTGATGTACGCCAGGATGAGCCGGTGCCGGTCGGTCGGCTCGGCAACGGTTTCGTCCTCGTCCTCTGGTGTCTCGAAGTCTGACCCGTGAGGGATTACAGTCAACGTGACTCCTTCCGTTGCAGCGGTGGAGTCGAATGCGGCGTCCGGTGGCAGCCGGGCGCCGCCCTCTGTGTGAGGCGGCGCAGTACCGTTCGACGGTTCGAGCATGCTCCCGGCGGACAGCTAGCACAAGAGTGGGCAATTCACTGTCGGGTACCTGACAAGCAGATGCATCGCATCGAGAAAATTTCGGTGCCATCTCTTGCCAAATGCAATTTTCCGTGAAGCAGTTCAACCGAGCGTGACCACGCCGAAGCGCATGGTGAGCAGGCGTGCCGTCGGGCGCACCGGCTACGAGACGAGGAAACCGGTGGAGGGGCGGGTCAGGACGCCGGTCATCGGGAAGCGGGTGGAGCCGTTCCACCAGTGCCACACCACGCGCTCGCTTCCGTCGGCGGCGGCGAAGACGTCCATCCCGCCGGGGCCCTGGTGGTTGCCGGGCAGGCCGCGGATCGGGTTGAGGCCGGCGCTGCCGGTGAAGCCGAAGAAGGGCCGGGACACGCCTTCACGGATGGGGGTGCAGCGTGAACCGGGGAGAGGGCTGGCGCCGCAGCGGGCGATGCCGGTGGCGTAGCGCGCGCTGTCCCAGTTGTTGCCCGAGTACATGAGGTACCAGTCCCCGTCGGCGGCCATCCACATCGACGGGTTCTCCACCACGTGCGTACCGCCGCTGGTCTTGGCGGTGTCCCAGGTGATGTCGGTGCTCTTGAGCACGTCCCGGCGGGTGTCCCAGATCGCGCGGCCCTCGCCGTCGGTGCGGACGGTCGAGATGCCGGTCTCGGCGCCGGAGGCGATGGCGTCGTCCCGGTAGGTGACGTACAGGTTCCCCCCGGCCACGAAGGGGTTGGCGTCGAGTGCCCACCGGCCGGCGTCCGGGCAGGCCCATTCGCCCTGGTTCTGGAAGGGGCCGCGGGCGCTGTCGGAGATCGCTCGTCCGATGCACTTCTGGCCCGTGCCCTTGCGGGAGGCGGTGTAGAACATGAAGAACCGGCTGCCGAACTGCGCGACGCCGGGGGCCCAGACCGCGCCGCCGGGCTCGGCCCAGGCGCCCGGGCCGGACGGCAGGGCGTCGTGCGACGCGCAGTTCGCCATGCCCACGCTGTTGCCGGAGCCGTGGACGAGGACCGGTACGTAAAGCCTGCCGGTCGCGCCGCAGCGCGCGCCGGTCCCGGCGCCGACAGTGGTGCCGTAGGTGACGTACGAGCCGTCCTTCGCCAGCAGGGTGTCCGGGTCGGCCAGCGGGAAGGTGGACGAGTCGGCCAGCGTGGACAGGTCGCCGGTGGGTGCGGCGGCGGCGGGTGCCACCGCCGCCGCGGTGACCACCAGGGCGGCCGCTGCGAGGGTGACGAGCCCTCCGCGCGTTCGAAGGAATTTCACCGGCACTCCTTGATTGATGAAGGTAATTATCAGGGAAACGGTATCGACGGTCAGCGATGCCGTCAACGGGAGAGCGTGGGGGTCTGAGCGCGGGAAGCGGGGCCGCCCGGAGGCCTGCCGCGTTACGCTCCGTCGAAGGGACGTGTCACCCGCCGGGCCCTCAGGCCGGTGCCGGAACCCGTCGGTACCCTGGCAGGTCCTGGCCTGTCCGCGACGACATGAGGTATTCGTGAACGATCTTCGAGTGGTGGCGTTCGATCTCGACGACACCCTGGCGATTTCCAAGTCCCAGATCGATCGTCGGATGGCGGAGTTGCTCGGCCACCTGCTCACCGAGGTGGACGTGCTGGTCATCTCCGGTGGCCGGTTCGAGCAGTTCCAGTCGCAGGTGCTCGCCCACCTCGACCTCACCGAGGAGCAGCGCGACCGGCTGCACCTGATGCCGACCTGCGGCACCCGCTACTACCGCTGGTCCGACGGGGACTGGCGGCAGGTCTACGCGGAGGACCTGACCGAGGCCGACAAGGCCCGTGTCGTCGCCGCGCTGACCGAGTCGGCGCAGGCGCTGGGTCTGTGGGAGGCGAAGACCTGGGGCGACATCATCGAGGACCGGGGCAGCCAGATCACGTTCTCCGCGCTGGGGCAGTCCGCCCCGCCGGCCGAGAAGTACGGCTGGGATCCGGACGGCGACAAGAAGCGGCGGCTGCGGGACGCGGTCGCGGCGAAGCTGCCCGACCTGGAGGTCCGCGGCGGCGGGTCGACCTCGATCGACGTGACCCGCAAGGGCGTGGACAAGGCGTACGGCATGCGGAAGCTGCTGGAACACCTGGACCTGAAGATCGACAACGTGCTCTTCGTGGGTGACCGCCTGGACGTGGGTGGCAACGACTACCCGGTCAAGGCGATGGGCATCCGTAGCGTCGCGGTCACCCGCTGGGAGGAGACCGCCGACTACGTCGAGAAGCTCGTCGACGACCTGGTGAGGCAGCGCGCCGAGCGCGCCTGAGCGCAGCCCGACCCAGAGCCCGCCGGTTCGCCGAACCGGCGGGCTCTGGCGGTATCGACGGTGATGAGGTAGGAACAGCCGAGAGAGCGCTCTCCCGTCCCCTCACCGAACAGGCAGGCAGATGCGATCACCCGACCCCTCCCGCCGCCGTTTCCTCACGCTCACCGCCTCCGCGGCCTCGCTCACCGCCCTCGGCCTCCCGGCCGGCGCCGCCGCCGCGTCCCCGGCCGCATCGCCGGCCGCGCGCCCCGCCCGCGAGCCCGACTTCGGCCCCAACGTCTTCGTGTACGACCCCAGCACGCCGGTCGAGGAGATCCAGTCCACGCTGGACCGGCTGTTCACCGCCCAGGAACGCAACGAGATGGGCTTCGACAGGTACGCCGTGCTGTTCAAGCCCGGCCGCTACGAGGTGGACGCCCGGCTCGGCTACTACACGACAGTCGCCGGTCTCGGCGCCCACCCGGACGACGTGGAGATCCACGGCGCGGTCCGGGTGGTCGGGCAGCCGGACCCGAACTCGCCCGCCGGCATCTCCGCGCTCACCAACTTCTGGCGCTCGGCGGAGAACCTCGCGGTCACGCCGACGGACTGGTCGAACCAATGGGCCGTCTCGCAGGCGTCACCGATGCGCCGGGTGCACGTCAAGGGCGTGCTGTGGCTGGAACCCGGCAACGGCGGCTACTCCAGCGGCGGCTACATCGCCGACTCCAAGGTGGACGGCATCACCATCAACGGTTCCCAGCAGCAGTGGCTCACCCGGGACAGCGAGCTCGGCGGCGAGTGGACCAACGGCGTGTGGAACCAGGTCTTCTCCGGCGTGATCGGCGCGCCCGCGCAGGGCTTCCCCGACCCGCCGTACACCACGCTGCCGACCAGCCCGGTGACCCGGGAGAAGCCGTACCTGTTCGTCGACGCCCGCGGGGCCTGGCGGGTGGCCGTACCGCGCCTGCGCCGCGACACCGCCGGCACCACCTGGGCCACCGGCGGCGCGCCGGTGCCGTCGCTGCCGCTGTCCGCGTTCTTCGTGGCCCGGCCCACCGACTCGGCGAAGCGGATCAACGCGGAACTGGCCCGGGGCCGGCACCTGCTGCTGACCCCCGGCGTCTACCACCTGGACCGGGCCCTGCGGGTACGCCGCCCGGACACCGTCGTGCTCGGCCTCGGCATGCCGAGCCTGGTGCCGGACCGCGGGGACGCGGCGCTGCGGATCGAGGACGTGGACGGGGTCCGCATCGCCGGAGTGCTCGTGGACGCCGGGCCGGTCGAGTCACCGGTGCTGGTCGAGGTCGGTGCGCGGCACTGCCACCGGTCGCACGCCACGAACCCGATCTCGCTCCAGGACGTCTTCTTCCGCATCGGCGGCCCGTACGCCGGGCGGGCGGTGACCAGCCTGGTGGTCAACAGCCGGCACACGCTCGTGGACAACATCTGGGCCTGGCGCGGCGACCACGGCCGGGCCGGCACGATCGGCTGGACCGTCAACACCGCCGCCACCGGCGTGATCGTCAACGGTGACGACGTGACCGCGTACGGGCTGTTCGTCGAGCACTACCAGCGCTGGCAGACGATCTGGAACGGCGAGCGCGGCCGGACCGTCTTCTACCAGAGCGAGCTGCCCTACGACCCGCCGAGCCAGGCGGCCTGGCGCAGCCCGACCGGCAACGGCTGGGCCTCGTACAAGGTGGCCGACCACGTCCGCACGCACGAGGCGTGGGGGCTCGGCGTCTACTCGTACTTCAACCAGGGCGTCGACATCCGCTGCGACCGGGGGATCGAGGCGCCGCGCCGGGCCGGGGTGCGGTTCCACGACGCGATCACCGTGTTCCTGGACGGCAGCGGCGGCATCGAGCGCACGATCAACGAGATCGGCACGCCCGTCGTCGGCTCGTACGGCACCAGCCCGGTGATCAGCTACCCCTGACCGCGAGGGCGGCCCGGCCGGTGCGGGACCGGCCGGGCCGCGCCCGCTCACGCCGCGAGCTGGTCGACGCGGGTGAGCACCTGGTCGACGAGGCCGTACTCGCGGGCCTCCTCTGCGGTGAACCAGCGGTCGCGGTCCCAGTCGCGCTGGATCTCCTCCAGCGTCCGCCCGCTGTGCCGGGCGATCAGCTCCTGCATGGTGCGCTTCACGTGCAGCATGTTCTCGGCCTGGATGGTGATGTCCGCGGCGGTGCCGCCCATCCCGCCGGACGGCTGGTGCATCATGATCCGCGAGTGCGGCAGCGCGAACCGCTTGCCCGCCGCTCCGGCGCAGAGCAGGAACTGTCCCATCGACCCGGCCATCCCGAGCGCCAGCGTCGCCACGTCGTTCTTGACGTACCGCATGGTGTCGTAGACGGCCATGCCCGCGCTGACCGAACCGCCGGGCGAGTTGATGTAGAGGAAGATGTCGCGCTCGGCGTCCTCGGCCGCGAGGAGCAGGATCTGCGCGCAGATCTGGTTGGCCGACGCGTCGGTGACCTCGGTGCCGAGGAAGATGATCCGCTCCTTCAGCAACCGTTCGAAGACCCGGTCGCCGAACGCCGGCTGCCCCTCGTCGAGCATCCAGATGCCACCCATCGCCGCCACCTCCGTGCCGCCGGTGGGCGGGGGACCGCCCGGGAACCCGGCGGTCTCCAGCGTCCGCCGGACGCACCCGTGCGAACCAGGCTTTCTGCCCGGGGCAGATCCGCCGTGAGCAGAAGCTACGCGGCGACCGGCCGCCGCCGGCCGGCGCGGGCCCGCCGCCGGGCCAGCGTGACGGAGGTACGCGGACGGGGGCGGACGGCCGGGGCGGAGGGAGCCGGCCAGATCCGGATGCCGCCGGCGAACCCGATCGGCGTGGCGGCGTCGAACGCGGGACCGAGCGGCGCCGGCCCGAGATCCACCGGCCGCAGCACGCCGCCCAGCAGCGGCATGGCGGTGACCGGGCGACGGGCGACGTGCGGCCGGAGCGAGACGGCGGGCCGCCGGGTCACGGGCGGCCGGGGTGACACGGCCGGGCGGCGCGTGACGGACAGCCGGGGCGGGCCGACCCGCAGGTGTGGCCCGGTGCGGGCGGACGGCACCCGGTCGAACCGGGCCGCCGAGATGCCGGGGCCGACCGGCGCCGGACGCTCCCGGCGCAGCTCGTCGCGGGCCTCTTCGAGCAGGTCGGCGAGGTGGATCCCGAGCGCGCGGCAGATCGCGGCCAGCACCTCGGAGGAGGCCTCCTTGCGCCCGCGTTCGACCTCGGAGAGATAGGGCAGGGAGACGCCGGCGGCCTGGGCCACCTCGCGCAGCGTGCGGCCCTGGCGCAGGCGGATGCGCCGGAGCACCCCGCCGATCACGCGTCGCAGCAACGACATGCCGGCCTCCTCGCGGTCGGGCGTCCCGGACGTCTCCATCATGCCCCGTCCACGCGCCCGGCACCTGCCCGGTCGGCCCCCGTGGTACCGACCGGGCCGGCGTGGATCAACGCCAGACGACCGCGCGGGAGTGCCAGCTCGGCGAGGTGAAGTAGGCCAGACCGACGATCAGGCCGGGGTCGTTGACGTTGATCGCGATGCTGCTCACCGCCCCGTCCGGCATCGGCAGCAGCTGGGACTCGGCGCTGGGTGAGGGCCAGATCATCGCCCGGCTCGTGGTGCCGTCGGTGCCGATCACCAGGCCCGAGTCGTTCACCGCCTGCGCCGTCGGGGATTCCGCGCCGGTGGCCAGCCGGTGCATCGTCGTACCGTCCCAGAAGAAGGCGGCGAACCGGCCGTCCGCGGTCCAGCTCGTGCCGACCACCTGACCGAGGTCGTTGATGCCGGTCGCGTCGCTCGTGGGTCCGCCCAGGGTGCCCAGCGACCGCAGGACGCCGTCGCGCCAGACGAATGCCTGGTTGACGAAGGGCGGATCGGTCCAGTCCTTGTAGCCGTAGGTGCCCGCGACGGTGCCGGCCTCGTTCACCGCGAGCGCGCTCGCACCCGGCGGGGCGTCGATGGTGATCTCGGTGTTCCCGGTCCGGACGAACGGCCGCCGCCCGGAGAAGCTGTCGGTGACGTGGTAGACGCCGACCACCCGGTCGCCCGCCGTGTCGTACGCGATGGAGAAGATGCCCCCGGTCAGGCCGAGATCCTGGATCTTCCCGTCCACCCAGGCCACGGCATGGCTGCTGCCGTCGGCCGCCTGGGCGGTGCCCACGATGCGCCCCCGCTCGTCGATCGCCTCGGCCTGGCTGTTCGGCCCGCCCAGCGTCCCCAGATCCTCGATCTGCCCGTCCACCCAGCGCACCGCGTGCCAGTAGCCGCTTGCCACCTGGGCCGACCCGACAACCACCCCGACGCTGTTGACGTCCGACGCCGAGGTGCCCCCGCCCAGTGTCGGCAGCAGCACGGCCGTCCGCTTCGCCGTCGGCATCGGCGCCGGCGTGGTGCCGGTCGGCGTACCGGTGGGCGACGGTGAGGCGGTCGGCGTCGCCGTGGCCGTGGCCGTCGGTGTCGGTACGGCGGTCGGTGTCGGTACGGCGGTCGGTGTCGGCGAGGCGGTCGGTCGTGGGGAGAAGGTCGGCGAGGGGACGACGGTGGGCTTCGGCCGGGTGGGCCGGGCCGGCCCGGGTGGGCGGTCCCCGGGCCGGTTCGCCACAGCGGGCGGCGCCCCGGCGACCACCATCCCGACTGCCACGGCAAGCGCGGCCAATGCCATGCGTGTACGCATCCGACGTCCCCTCGTCACGATCGGTGAGTCATCAGTCTCACCCGTGGGCGCGTCGATGGATCTGACGAAATCCTTACCGCTCGCGGGCCGCAGCGGCGCCCGGCCCAGCCAGCCGTCTCGCGGCGTAACCGCTATCTTGAGGGCGTGCAGGCGACAGTGGCGGAGCAGGACCGACGGTGATCCATTTTCCCGCGCAACGGCGGGGGCCGCTGAGCGCGCTGAGCCTGCGCCTGCTCGCCGCCCTCGGCCTGGTCTTCGCCACCGTGGCGGTGGTCTGGCTGGACCGCGACGGCTACCGCGACGTGGACGAGAGCGGCCTGAGCCTGCTCGACTGCTTCTACTACGTGGTGGTCTCGCTCTCCACCACCGGGTACGGCGACATCACCCCGGTCAGTTCGTCGGCGCGGCTGGCGAACGTCCTGTTCATCACTCCCGCCCGGGTGCTGTTCCTGATCATCCTGGTCGGCACCACCCTGGAAGTCCTGACCGAGCAGTACCGCACCGGCCGTCGCCTGTCGCGGTGGAGGAGAACCGTGAAGGACCACGTCATCATCTGCGGCTACGGCACCAAGGGCCGCAGCGCGGTCTCCGCCCTGCTGGAGAACGGTACGGACAAGTCCAAGATCGTGGTGGTCGAGCGGAGCGGGCCGGCGCTGCGGCAGGCCACCTCCAACGGGCTGGTGACGATCGAGGGCTCGGCGACCCGCTCGTCGGTGCTGGAGCAGGCGCACGTGCGTACCGCGAAGTCGGTCATCATCGCGACCGACAGCGACGACGCCTCGGTGCTGGTGGCGCTCACGGTCCGGCAGCTCACCGCCGGTCAGGTCCGCATCATCGCGGCGGTCCGGGAGGCGGAGAACGCGCCGCTGCTCAAGCAGAGCGGGGCGCACCACGTGATCGTGTCGTCGGCGACGGCCGGGCGGCTGCTCGGCCTGTCGACCTCGGCCCCGCCCCTGATCGACGTGGTGGAGGATCTGCTCACCCCGGGTCAGGGCATGGCGCTGGCCATGCGGTCGGCCGAGCGCGACGAGGTGGGCCGCTCACCGCGTGAGCTGGAGTCGCTCGTCATCGCGCTGGTCCGCCGGGGCAAGGTGGTCACGCTCAACGACCGTGCGGGCGCGGTGATCGAGACCGGCGACATGCTCGTCCACGTCCGGGACGACCGGCCGCAGGCCACCTCCGCGATCTGACCCGGCCCGCCGGGCCGCCCGGTCAGCAGGCGCCCGGACCGCCCTCCGCGATCACTTCGCCGCAGGTCGACGACCGGCCCTGGGTGGCCCGGCGCAGCAGGTCGTAGAGCAGGTCCCGTTCGCCGGGGGCCAGCGCGCCGAGGACGTCCTCCTCCGCACCGGCGAGCGCGCACTCGGCCTCGCGTAGTCGCTTCGTGCCCGCGTCGGTGAGGCGTACCTCGTGCCGGCGGCGGTCCTCCGGCGAGCGGCGGCGCTCGGCCAGGCCGTCCGACTCCAGGTCGTTGAGCAGCCCGACCACGTTCGTGCTGTCGATCTGGAGCGTGCCGGCCAGCGCCTGCTGGCTGATGCCGCCGGAGTCGCGCAGCACGGTGAGCGCCACCAGGTGGCGGGGGCGCAGGCCCAGCGGGGCCAGCACCGACTCCGAGCGCAGCCGCATCCGCCGGGCCAGGTGGTCGAGCAGGGGCCCGGAACGGCGCTCGGACTCCTCGGCCGGTGCGGCGGACATGTGACCCAGTTTACGCGCTCCGAGGAACATCGACCTGCTATAAATAGTTGGCTCTACACGAACGATCGTCGGAGGAGGAATCACCAATGGCACACCTACTGCACATCGACTCCAGCATCACCGGGGAGCGGTCGATCAGCCGGCGGCTCACCGCCCGCGCCGCCGCCGCCTGGCGCGCCGCCCACCCGGACGGCACTGTCACCTACCGCGACCTGGGTCAGAACCCGCTGCCGCACCTGAACACCGCCAGCGGCCTCGCGCGCATGGTGCCGCCGGATCAGCACACCCCCGAGCAGCAGGCTTCCTGGCAGCTGACCCAGGAGGTGGTGGCCGAGGTGAAGCAGGCCGACACGGTCCTGCTCGGGCTCCCGCTCTACAACTACGGCCCGCCCAGCAGCGTGAAGTCCTGGGTCGACCACCTGATCGCCCCCGGCATCGCGTACGACCCGGTGACGAACGCCGGGCTGCTCGGCGACCGCCAGTTCGTCGTCCTGGTCAGCCGCGGCGGCGGGTACGGCCCGGGCACCCCGCGCGAGGGCTGGGACCACGCCGAACCGTGGCTGCCGCACGGCCTCTCCCTGACCGGGCTGGACCCGCGGTTCATCTGCGCCGAGCTGACCCTGGCCCCGGTCAACCCGGCGATGGCCGAGCTGATCCCGCTGTTCGAGCAGAGCCTCGCCGCGGCCGAGCGGGCCGTCGACGAGCTGTGGGTGCCCGCCTCGGCGGCCGCCTGACCGGGCCGCGTCACACGCGAGGGGCGGGCCGTTCCGCGGGGGAACGGCCCGCCCCTTCGCGTGACGGGTCAGCGGTGGATCAGAGGATCGTCCAGGTGTCGCCGCTGCCGAGCAGCGCCGCGAGCTGCTGCTCCGGGGTCTTGTCCACGCCCGCCTTGGCCGCCGCGACCTGCTCCTGCACCACGCTGTCGTAGGAAGGGCGGTCCACCGACCGGAACACCCCGATCGGGGTGTTGCTCAGGTCCAGGCCGGGCAGCCGGGACAGCGCGAAGGCGTACGCCGGGTCGGCCACGCCCGCGTCGTGCACGACGATCTCCTCGGCCGGCGTGTTCGCGGTCTCCCGGACCTCCAGCCCGAAGCCGCCCGGCGGGTGGACGACGCAGAACTGCCCGTCCTTGCCGAACGTGATCGGCTGCCCGTGCTCCAGCCGGATCAGGAAGTCGTCCCGGGTGGCCGGCTCCTTCAGCGGGTCGAACGCGCCGTCGTTGAAGATGTTGCAGTTCTGGTAGATCTCCACGAACGCCGAACCCTCGTGCTGGGCGGCGGCCCGCAGCACCGACTGGAGGTGCTTGCGGTCCGAGTCGATCGTCCGGGCCACGAACGTGGCCTCGGCGCCGAGCGCCAGCGACAGCGGGTTGAACGGGGCGTCCGCCGAGCCGACCGGCGTCGACTTGGTGATCTTGCCGACCTCGGAGGTCGGCGAGTACTGACCCTTGGTCAGCCCGTAGATCCGGTTGTTGAACAGCAGGATCTTCAGGTTCACGTTGCGGCGCAGCGCGTGGATCAGGTGGTTGCCGCCGATGGAGAGCGCATCGCCGTCACCGGTGACCACCCAGACCGACAGGTCCGGCCGGGACACCGACAGGCCGGTGGCGATCGCCGGGGCCCGGCCGTGGATCGAGTGCATCCCGTACGTGTTCATGTAGTACGGGAAGCGCGACGAGCAGCCGATGCCCGAGACGAAGACGATGTTCTCCCGGGGGATGTTCAGCTCCGGCATGAAGCCCTGCACGGCCGCCAGGATGGCGTAGTCACCGCAACCGGGGCACCAGCGCACCTCCTGGTCGGACTTGAAGTCCTTGGCGGTGAGCTTGAGGGCGACGGGCTCAGACATTCTTCAGGACCTCTTCCAGCATCGTCTCCAGCTCGGCGGCGGTGAACGGCAGGCCGCGGACCTGGTTGTAGCCGATCGCGTCGACCAGGTACTTCGCCCGGATCACGTGGGCGAGCTGGCCGAGGTTCATCTCCGGCACGACCACCTTGTCGTAGCGGCCCAGCACCTCGCCGAGGTTCGCCGGCATCGGGGCCAGGTGCCGCAGGTGGGCCTGGGCCACCGAGAGCCCGCGCTGGCGCAGGCCACGGCAGGCAGCGCCGATCGGCCCGTACGTCGAGCCCCAGCCGAGCACCAGCACCCGGGCGTCGCCGTCCGGGTCCTCGACCTCGACGTCCGGCACCGGGATGGTCTCGATGCGGGCCGCCCGGGTCCGCACCATGAAGTCGTGGTTGGCCGGGTCGTACGAGATGTCGCCGGTCTTGTCGGCCTTCTCCAGGCCGCCGATCCGGTGCTCCAGACCGGCCGTGCCGGGCACCGCCCACGGGCGGGCCAGCGTCTGCGGATCCCGCAGGTACGGCAGGAACGTGGTGCCGTCCTCGCCATTGGGCTGCGTGGCGAACTCGACCCGCAGGTCGGGCAGCGACTCGACGTCGGGCAGCAGCCACGGCTCCGAGCCGTTGGCGACGTAGTTGTCCGACAGCAGGATCACCGGCGTGCGGTAGGTCAGCGCGATCCGGGCCGCCTCCAGCGCCGCGTGGAAGCAGTCCGACGGGGACTTCGGCGCGACCACCGCCACCGGGGCCTCGCCGTGCCGGCCGTACAGCGCCATGTTCAGGTCGGCCTGCTCGGTCTTGGTGGGCATACCCGTCGACGGCCCGGCCCGCTGCACGTCGACGATGACCAGCGGCAGCTCCAGCGCCACCGCCAGGGAGATCGTCTCGCTCTTGAGCGCCACGCCCGGGCCGCTGGTGGTGGTGATGCCGAGCGCGCCGCCGTACGAGGCGCCCAGCGCCGCGCCGACCGCCGCGATCTCGTCCTCGGCCTGCATGGTGACCACGCCGAACTTCTTGTGCTTGCTCAGCTCGTGCAGGATGTCCGAGGCCGGCGTGATCGGGTACGCGCCGAGGAACACCGGCAGCCCGGAACGCACCCCGGCGGCCACCAGACCCAGCGACAGCGCCGCGTTGCCGGTGATGTTCCGGTAGGTGCCCGGCAGCATCTTGGCCGGCTTGACCTCGTACCGGACGGAGAAGTCCTCGGTGGTCTCGCCGAAGTTCCAGCCGGCCCGGAACGCGGCCACGTTCGCCGCCACCAGCTCGGGACGGGCCGCGAACTTGCGCTCCAGGAAGCGCAGCGTGGACTCGTACGGGCGGGAGTACATCCAGCTCAGCAGCCCGAGCGCGAACATGTTCTTGGCCCGCTCGGCGTCCTTCTTGGACACGTCGAGCTCGGCCAGCGCGCCGATCGTCATCGAGGTGAGCGCCACCGGGTGCACCGCGTACCCGGCGAGCGAGTCGTCGTCGAGCGGGCTGGTCGCGTAGCCGACCTTGGCCAGGTTGCGCCGGGTGAACTCGTCGGTGTTGACGATGATGTCCGCCCCGCGCGGCAGGTCGGCCAGGTTGGCCTTCAACGCGGCCGGGTTCATCGCCACCAGCACGTTCGGCGCGTCACCCGGCGTCAGGATGTCGTAGTCGGCGAAGTGCACCTGGAAGCTCGACACGCCGGGCAGGGTGCCGGCGGGAGCGCGGATCTCGGCGGGGAAGTTGGGCAACGTCGAGATGTCGTTGCCCAGCTGCGCCGTCTCCGAGGTGAACCGGTCGCCGGTGAGCTGCATGCCGTCGCCGGAGTCACCGGCGAACCGGATGACCACCCGGTCCAGCTGACGGATCTGCTTGGTCACACCCGCACCTCGCTTAACTGAGCGCCGTCGCCCTCGCCGGCCCGGCCCGCTCCGATTCTCACGTCAGAGCCTACGTCGCCACGTTAGGGCCACCTTGGTCGAGGTCCGACGTATGGGACTGGATCGGGCCGCTGTATGCCCTGCTTTGCAGCGTTTAGTACCTGGGCCCGTAACCCAGATCACCACATATCCATGATCACCGGTCGGTGATCGGACGGTCCGGTGCGGTGATGTCGCTGCGGCGGCGCAGTGAACGGGTCGCCAGCGTCAGCGCGAGCACGACCAGGAGACCGGATACGGCGATCAACGCGACGGCCGTCCGCCGGGTCGAGGTGCCGTCCCCGTCCCGTTCGCCGGCGGCGACGAGCACGCCCTGCGAGCCGGTCGGGGCCGGCGCCCCGCCGGGCGGGGCGGTGTCCGCCGCCGCCGCGCTGATCCGGAAGCTCATCTGCACCTGCCGGTCCCGCCCGCTGCGCGGGTCGAGCCGGCCGATCACCGCGCCGGACAGGGGCGCCCGCCGCTGGGCCTCCGCCGAGGCGGCGAGCGTCAGCCGTACGGTCGCGGTCCGCCCGGCCGCCAGTACGCCCAGTTCGCAGCGGGTCCGGTCGGGGGAGACCGGGGCGCAGCCGCCCTCGGTGCCGGCCGCGGTCACCCCTTCGGGCAGGAGCACCTCGATCCGGCCGGCCGCGTCGACCCTGCCGGTGTTGCCGAGCCGGACGGTGAGCGTGCTGGGCGCGCCGCTGATGTCGAACAGCACCTCGTCGGCGCGCAGCGAGATGCCGGGCACCGGCGGCCCGGGCGGGAACAGCACCGCGAAGCCCTCGTCGTCGTACGCCGCACCGGTCACACCGGGCGCGACGGCGGTGACCTGGACCGATCCGGCCAGCGGCATGGTCCGCCAGGCGTCGCCGTCGACCCGGACCCGGATGGTCGTGCTGAACCGGGCACCCGGCTCCGCGTCCCACCCGACGCAGCTGTGGTTGCCGCCACCGGCCGGCTCGCAGCCCGGGGTGCCCGCGTCGGTCAGCCCGGGCGGCAGCGTGTAGCCCAGGCTGATCCGCTCCGCCCGCCCGCCGGTGTTGGTCACCGTCACCCGCAGCGTGGCCACCGTGGCGTCGGCGTTCCAGTAGGCGGGCGTGAGGACCACGTCCTCGGTGTTCACGCGTACCCCCAGAGGGCCGCCGGCCGGCTGGGCCGGTGGTGGCGGCGGGGTCTTGACCGGCGGCACGACCGGCGGGGGCGCCGGTGCCGTGGTGGCCGGCGCGGTGGTCGTCGGCTCGCCGGTGGGGGCGGGCTCGGTCGGCTCGCCGCCGGGATCGCCGCCCGGCTCCACGGGTTCGATCACCTGGAGCGCGGCGGCCGGCCCCGGGTGTGCGACGGCTCCGGCCGGCGCCACCGCCACCAGCGCCGCGACGAGCGCGGGCGC
Source organism: Micromonospora sp. BL1 (assembly GCF_003667485.1). Classification (NCBI taxonomy): domain Bacteria; kingdom Bacillati; phylum Actinomycetota; class Actinomycetes; order Micromonosporales; family Micromonosporaceae; genus Micromonospora; species Micromonospora sp. BL1. The sequence continues at coordinate 10,324 of NZ_RCVK01000261.1, read as the reverse complement.
CAGCAGCGCGAGGGTACGGCGGAGCGCGACCCGCTGAACGGGCGCAACGCGGGGGCGGGCCATCTGTCCTCCGGACGATCAACGAGATCCCATTATTCGGTGATACTTGCCATCAAGCACTAGTCCTGCGAGGAAACGAATTCGTAACGTGTCCGGGACATCTGGACGGGACCGGTACGCTCCGGTCGTGACCGGATATCTCGGCTCGTACGCCACGCTCGGTCTGCTGCTGCTCGCCGCCGTGCTCTTCTTCGTGACGGCGTTCTCCGCGAACCGGGTGTTACGTCCGAGCCGGCCGGCCGAGCCGTGGGGCAAGCGGGCCACGTACGAGTGCGGTCTCGACCCGGTCGGCGGCGACTGGGCCCAGATGCAGATCCGCTACTACGTCTACGCGTATCTCTACGTGCTCTTCGCGGTCGAGGCGGTCTTCCTGTTCCCCTGGGCGCTGGTCTTCGACCGGCCCGGCTTCGGCGCCACCACCGTCGTGGAGATGGGCGTCTTCGTGGCGATCGTCGCGCTCGGCATCCTCTACGCCTGGCGGCGCGGCGTCCTGCGCTGGACCTGACGGCGTCGGACGACCCGTCAGGCGAGCCCGCGCCGGGTCGCCGCCGGCGGCCGGTCGCCCCGGATCGACGCCACCATGTCCAGCACCCGCCGGGTCTCGCGGACCTGGTGGGCGCGGAACACCCGGGCGCCGAGCCAGGCCGACACCGCCGTGGCGGCGAGCGTCCCCTCCAGCCGCTCGGGCACCGGCAGGTCGAGCGTCTCGCCGATGAAGTCCTTGTTCGACAGGGCCACCAGCAGCGGCCAGCCGGTGTCGGTCAGCTCCGCCAGCCGCCGGGTGATCTCCAGGGAGTGCCGGGTGTTCTTGCCGAAGTCGTGCGCCGGATCGATCAGGATGCCGTCCCGGCGTACACCCAGCCCGACCGCGCGTTCGGCCAGCCCGGTCACCGTGCCGACCACGTCGGCCACCACGTCGTCGAAGGCGGCCCGGTGCGGCCGGGTACGCGGGGCGAGCCCGCCCGCGTGCGAGCAGACCAGCCCGGCGCCGGTCGCCGCGGCGACCCGGGCCAGCGCCGGGTCCGCCCCCGACCAGGTGTCGTTGAGCAGGTCCGCGCCGGCCGCGACCGCCTCCACGGCCACCTCGGCACGCCAGGTGTCGATGGAGACGACCACGTCGGGGAAGGCGGACCGGACCGCGGCGATGGTGTCCACCGTCCGCCGGATCTCCTCGGCCACGTCGACCTCGTCGCCCGGCCCGGCCTTCACACCGCCGATGTCGATGATCTCGGCGCCCTCGTCGACCGCGCGTTCCACCGCGCGCAGCGCGCTGTCCTGGGCGAAGGTGGCGCCCCGGTCGAAGAACGAGTCCGGGGTGCGGTTGACGATCGCCATCACCACCAGCTCACCGGGGCCGAACGTCCGTCCGCCCAGCCGCAACGCCCCGGTCATGCCCGCCTCCTCGCCGCCGGACCGCACCGGCCGGTCCGACGCTATCCGGTCCCGCCCGCGCCGCCCGTGCCGGTCCCGTGCGCCGGACGCATTTACGGACCGGACGTCTCGGAGGGCTCGCCCGATCCCGGCCCGCATGCCACGATCTGTGCATGGGTGAGGTTCTGCTCCTCTTGGTCGTCGCGCTGACCGTCGCGGCTGTGGTGTTCGGGGTGACGGTGCTCGTCTCCGGCAAGGATCCGGGCCTCACACCGGCCGAGCCGGACGGGCGGGCCGTACCGCTGCCCGGCAGCCGTCCGCTCGACGAGTCGGACGTGTCCGACGTCCGCTTCGACACGGCGTTGCGCGGCTACCGGATGAGCCAGGTCGACGCGGCGCTGCGCCGGGCGGCGTACGACATCGGCTACAAGACCGAGCTGATCGGCGTCCTGGAGGCGGAGAACGCGGCTCTGCGGGACGGGCGTACCGAGGACGCCGACGCGCTGCGCCGGGCGCGCGAGGAGGCCGCCGCGACCCGCCCCGAGACCGAGCAGGCGCCCGACCCGTCCACCTCCGAGCCGGTCGTGATCGACCTGTCCGCGCCGGAGCCGCCGGCCCGCACCGGCACCGACCGGCAGCCGGTCAGCGGCGACGCCGACGGGCAGCCGGGCCGCGCGCCGGCCGAGGCGGGCGTGGCGGAGGCTCCGGCCGCCGCGGCGACCGAGGACACCGTCTCCCCGGGCAACGGGATCGCGGCCGGGCCCGCCGACGACGACCGGGAGCGCGGTTCGGTGGTCCGCTCGGAGTCGGCGTGACCGGCACCGACCGGCCGGCCGACGACTTCACCGAGGCGTCCCGCCGCGGCGCCGCCGAGGTCACCGCCACGGTGATCGTCGACGCCCCGGCCGACCGGGTGTTCGCCGCGCTCACCGCCTGGGAGCGGCAGTCGGACTGGATCCCGCTGACCCGGGTCCGGGTGGTCGAGGGCGACGGCGGCGAGGGCAGCCTGGTCGAGGCGGTCACCGCGCTCGGTCCGGCCGTGCTCCGCGACGAGATGCGGGTGGTCCGGGTCGACGCGCCGTACGAGGTCGGCGTGGTGCACTGCGGCAAGCTGCTGCGCGGCCCCGGCGTGCTGCGCTGCACCCCGATGGACCGCGACCGCACGCAGGTGGTCTGGCACGAGTGGTTCCACCTGCCGGGCGGGCCGGCCGGCCGGGTGGCGTGGCCGGTGCTCTGGCCCGGCTCGAAGTTCAGCCTCACGCAGGCGCTGAAGAAGTTCGCCCGGCTGGTCGAGCAGGGCCGCCTGCCCTGACCGGGGTTGTCGGTGGGCTGGCCTACCGTGGACGCCGTGACTGACCTGGTGACCGGCGCCGACGGGCTGCCGCGCTGCGCGTGGGGGGCGAGCACCCCCGACTATGCCGTCTACCACGACGAGGAGTGGGGCCGGCCGCTGCGCGGCGACGACGCGCTCTACGAGCGGCTGACGCTGGAGGCGTTCCAGTCCGGCCTGTCCTGGCTGACCATCCTGCGCAAGCGGCAGGCGTTCCGGGACGCCTTCGCCGGCTTCCGGATCGACGCGGTGGCCCGCTACGGCGAGGCCGACGTGACCCGGCTGATGGCCGACGCCGGGATCGTCCGCAACCGGGCCAAGATCGAGGCGGCGATCGCGAACGCCCGGGCCGCGTCGGAGCTGCCCGAAGGGCTCTCGGCGCTGCTCTGGTCCTTCGCGCCCCCACCCCGGGCGGCACGTCCCCGGTCCTTCGCCGAGGTGCCGGCCACCAGCCCGGAGTCGGTGGCGATGGCCAAGGCGCTCAAGAAGCGGGGCTTCCGGTTCGTCGGCCCCACGACCGCCTACGCGCTGATGCAGGCCACCGGCATGGTCGACGACCACCTGGCCGACTGCCACGTGAGCGGTGACCGGGCCGGGGTGTGACGGAGCGCCCCACCTCCGGCGTGATGGGATTGAGGCATGACCGACACCGAGCCGCGTACGAGCGGGACGACAGACGGTGCGACCACGACCGGAGCCTGGGCGGTGCTGCTGCCCGCCGAGCGCTTCGAGGCCGAGCGGCTGGTGCACCACGACGCGCTGGAGCTGACCGGGCTGTCCGAGGCGGCCCGCCCTCGGCCCGGTGACCGGGTGGCGGTGCTCGTCGACGAGCCGCTGCGCCTGGTCGCCCTCGGCCGGGTCGCGCTCGCGTCGTCCGAGACCCGGGAGGACCCGGACGATCCGCAGTCCGACGCGGTGACCGGGTCGCTCGTGGTCGCGTACACCCGGCGGGTGCTCGACGAGCCGGTGCCGGTCGACGGCCCGGCGCCGGACGGCCCGGTCGTGGCGCTCGACCCGGCCCGCTGGCGGTCGCTGGCCGACCGGCTCGGCCCGCCGCCCGCCCGCAGCACCTGGCTGGTCAGCCTGGACCTGCCGATCGAGGCCGCGTCGCGCGCCGAGGCGGTACGGATCTTCTGGTCCTACGTGCAGGAGCTGGGCCCGCGGGAGCTGCCGGCGTTCGTCTCGCCGTACGGCGACGAGCTGGCCATGCAGGCGTTCGTGCTCGGCGTCGAGGCCAACCAGGATCCGGAGGAGGACGACTGACCTCCGGGCCCGACCGGCGGGTCAGCGGCCCTCGAAGACCGGCTTCTGCTTGGCGACGAACGCCTTCGTGGCGGCCCGGTGGTCGGCGGTGGCGCCACAGATCGCCTGCGCCTGCGCCTCGGCGGCCAGCGCGTCGGCGAGCGTGCCCGCGTCGGCGATGGAGAGCTGGCGCTTGATCGCCCCGTACGCGACGGTCGGGCCGGCGGCCAGCCGGGCGGCCAGTTCCTGCGCGGTGGGGAGCACCTGCTCGTCGTCGTCCACCAGCTTGGTCAGCAGGCCCAGCCGGCAGGCCTCGTCGGCGCCGACCGGCTCGGCGAGCATCAGCAGCTCGACGGCCTTGGCGTGACCGACCAGCCGGGGCAGCGTCCAGGAGGCGCCGGTGTCGGCGGCGAGGCCCACCCCGGCGAACGCCATCAGGAACCGGGTCTTCGGGCCGCCGATGCGGAAGTCGGCCAGGAACGCCAGCGAGGCGCCCGCCCCGGCGGCCATCCCGCGCACCGCGGCGACCACCGGCTTGGGCAGGTTGGCCAGCCGGGCGGCGATCGGGTTGTAGTGCGCCCGCACCGTGCCCAGCGGGTCGGCGTCCGAGGCCTCCAGCGTCCGCACGTGCTCGCGCAGGTCCTGCCCGGCGCTGAACGAGCCGCCCGCGCCGGCGAGCACGACCGCCCGGCAGGACCGGTCGGTCTCCAGCTCGGCCAGGGTGTCCCGGAGCGCCTCCTTGAGCGCCACGTCGAGCGAGTTCATCGCCGTCGGGCGGTTCAGCGTCAGGGTGACGACGGCGTCGGTGCGGTCGACGAGCAGCGGCTCGGTCACGGTCTAACGACCCTTCTGTCGGGCGAGGCGGTTGCCGGCGTCGAGGCACTGCTCGACGTACCGGTCGGCGGCCGGCCGGAGCCGGGCCGCGTGCCGGTCGAAGAAGCTGGCCGCGCTGGTGCCGGGCCAGCGTTCGGGCAGCAGTGCCGGGGGCAGTTGCGGATCCCGGAACAGGAACGTACGCCATGCGTGCACGAGCCGGAACCGGGCCGCGTACGCGTCCTCGTCGCTGCTGCGCACCGTGACGCCGGAGAGCAGTGGCTTCTGCTCGGCGACGAAGCGCTCGTACGCCCGGCCGATCTCGGCCAGGTCCCAGGCACGGCGGACCACGCCCATGGCGCCCGGTGTGCCGGCCGCGTGCGCGGCGGTGAACCGCTCGTAGCGCACGCCCGCCTCGTCGAGCATCAGGTCGACGTCCTCACCCGGGCGGGTGGCCACCCAGGTGCAGTCGTCGAGCGTGCCGTAGCCGAGGAAGGCGAGGTTCGCGGCGAGCCGCTGCCGGTCCCGGCGGGACGAGGGCGCGGTGAGCACCAGGAGATCGAACCGTCCGTCCCAGCTGTGCCGCCCGGTCCGGTAGATCCGGGACGCCGCCTCGTCGAGTCGACGAGCCGCCTTCGGGGTGATCGAATATCCCGGTCCGGACGCCAGCCGGAGCGGTTCCAGCCAGCCCTGGCGAACCATCCGGGAGACCGCGGTGCGTACCGCCGGTGGGGCGATCCCGAGCGGGGCGAGCAGCTTGACCAGGGCGGCGACCGGTGCGCGGCCACCCCGGGCCCGGAGGTGGTCGCCGTACAGGTCGAAGAGTGCCGACCGTGCCTGCATGACCGCACATTGTGACAGGCCTATCCAAGATAAGCTAGATGCTGTTACATCAATGCTGCTTCGGTTTGGGTCCGGCGGTGTTCATCAGGGAAAATCGTTGGTCGAGCCTTCCGCGACGGTTGCGGATGGCGATGGCGAAGTGGCTGTGGGGCAACTCACCGACCCTGGTGTAGGTCTGAGGGGAGACAACATGGCGGCGATGAAGCCGCGGACGGGCGACGGTCCGCTGGAAGTCACCAAGGAGGGCCGGGGCATCGTCATGCGAGTCCCGCTGGAGGGTGGTGGCCGGCTCGTCGTCGAGATGACTCCCGACGAGGCCACCGCGCTCGGTGACGCGCTGAAGGCGGCCGCGGGCTGATTCGAGGAGTGTCCCGCGTGGCGTCCGCCGCGCGGGCGGTTCGTCCTACCCTGAGCCACCGGCATGCCCGGTGGCTCAGGGTCTTTCCTCTGCGGGTGCGTGGTAAAACGTGCCCGTTCAACCCATTTCGGAGGTACGGTCCAGCGTGCTGGTCATTCGTCTGGTGAGTGGGCCCGCGGGGCCTGACGCTCTCGTCCTGCCCGTCCGTCCCGGAGGGCCGGACTCGCCGGACTCCCTGGCCTCGCCGGACTCCACGGCCTCGCTCGCACCCGGACTGGTCCCGACCGCCGTGCCGATCGGCGACGACGTCCGGGCCGAGGCCGCCGCCGTACTCCCCGCCGCCCGGCTCACCGGCGCGGCCGGTGAGGTGCGCGAACACCTGCGCCCCGGTGGCTCCCCGGCGCGGCTGTGGCTGCTGGGCGTCGGCGACGGCGACGAGCGCGACTGGCGCACCGCCGGAGCGGCTCTCGCCCGCGCGGCGAAGGATGAGACGCAGATCACCATCGCGCTTCCCGGCGAGGCGACGGCGGCGCTGCGTGGCCTCGCCGAAGGGCTGCTGCTCGGCTCGTACCGCTTCCGTCTCACCGAGGCCGGCAAGCGGCCCGCCCTGGCCGAGGTGGCGGTGCTCGTCGACGACCCGGACGCTCTCGCCGGCACGCTCGACGCCGCCCGGGCCACCGCCGAGACGACCCGGCTCGCCCGGGACCTGACCAACATGCCCTCGTCCACCAAGAACCCGGAGTGGTTCGCCGCGCAGGTGGCCGAGGCCGCGTCCGGGCGCCCCGACCTGCACCTGCGGGTACGCGGCCCGGAGGAGCTGGCGGCCGAGGGCTTCGGCGGCCTGCTGGCCGTCGGCGGCGGCTCCGCGACCGGACCGCGCCTGGTGGAGCTGGACTGGCGGCCGGAGGGCGCGCGTACCCACGTGGTGCTCGTCGGCAAGGGCATCACGTTCGACACCGGCGGCATCTCGATCAAGCCGGTGCCGGCCATGAAGCTGATGCGCAAGGACATGGCCGGTGCCGCCGCGGTGATCGCCGCGACGCTCGGCGCCGCCGAACTGCGCCTCCCGGTACGGGTCACCACGCTCGCCCCGCTCGCCGAGAACATGGTCAGCGGCTCGGCGTTCCGCCCCGGCGACGTGATCCGGCACTACGGCGGGCTGACGAGCGAGAGCACCAACTCCGACGCCGAGGGCCGGCTCGTGCTCGCCGACGCGCTGGCGTACGCGGTCCGCGAGCTGAAGCCCGACCTGCTGATCGACCTGGCGACGCTCACCGGCGCGAACGCCGTCGCCCTGGGCAAGCGGCACGCCGCGCTCTACAGCGAGAACGACACGCTCGCCGCCGGTCTGCTCGACGCGATCACCGCGGCCGGCGAGCGGGCCTGGCGGATGCCGTTGGCCGACGACTACGTGGAATACCTGGCCAGCGAGATCGCCGACCTGCACAGCTCCCCGGCGCAGGGCGCCGGCTCGGTGGTCGCCGCGCTGTTCCTGCGGGAGTTCACCGGCGACCTGCGGGACCGGTGGGCGCACCTGGACATGTCCGCGCCGTCGTGGTCCGACGACACGCACGGCGAACTGGTCAAGGGCGCTACCGGCTGGGGTGTGCGCGGCCTGCTGCGCTGGCTGGCGACGCTGGGCTGAGCCGGCCGTCGACTGGCCGACTCAGGCGTGCAGGGCACGCCGGCCTGACTCAGGCCTTCACGGCGGCCAGCAGGCCGTGGCCGACCGGCAGCAGCGCGGGCACCCAGTGCTCCGACTCGCGGATCGCCTTGATCGTCTCCCGCACGGTGACCGTCTCGACGTCCCGCGCCGCCGGGTCGCCGATCCGGCCGGCCGCCAGCGCGCCGTTGAGCGCGAGCACGCCGCCGGGGCGCAGCAGCCGCAGCGCCGCGTCCACGTACGCGGCGAAGCCGGTCGACACCGCGTCCACGAAGACCAGGTCGTAGGCGCCGTCCGCGAGCCGCGGCAGCACGTCGAGGGCCCGGCCGGTGATGATCCGGGTACGCCCCGACGGAAAGCCCGCCTCCTGGAACAGCCGCCGGGCGATGCGCTGGTACTCGACCTCGACGTCGATCGTGGTGAGCACACCGTCGGGGCGCATGCCGCGCAGCAGCCACACGCCGCTCACCCCGGTGCCGGTGCCGATCTCCACCACCGCCCGGGCGTTGCCGGCGGCGGCGAGCAGCCGCAGCGCGGCACCCGACCCGGGCGTGACCGCCTCCACCCCCACCTCGTGGGCGAGGGCGCGGGCCGTGCGCAGCACGAGATCCTCGGTGACGAAAGACTCGGCGAAGTGGAGCGCCTGGGCCGTCGAACTGCCGTGACCGGCGACCGTGGCGATGGGACACCTCCGAGGGGCGGACTGGTGCGAGGGGCGGTATGCACTGTGAGCGTAGAGGCGGGCCGGTACCGGCGCAGCCGCGAGTCCGCCGTCGAGCGCTCACGGACGGCAACCCCTGACCCCGTTCGCGCCATCCGTGTAATCCTGGATGTGTCCCGCGCGTCACTGTCGTCCGGCTCCGCCGGCCGTCGGCGCGGGGCCAGCGGGACTGAGTGGGAGGCACCGACGTGACCGACGGCTGGGACTGGCGGCGGCCCGGCGGATCGCCGGCACCGGGTGGGCCGGCGTCCGGACGACCGCCGCAGGACGCCCCCGGTCAGGCGACGTCGCCGTGGTGGTCCGACGCTCTGGCCGACCCGTGGCGCGACCCGTACGCGCCCGCCGCCGTGGTGATCCCGGCGGCGCCGGCACCAGGGGCGGGGGAGCCGGAACCGGTCACCGACCCGGACCTGCCGACCCGGCCGGGGCTGCGTCAGGTGGTGCTGATCTCCCTGGTCACGGCCCTTCTCGCCGGTTCTCTCGGCAGTGCCCTGACGTACGCCTTCCTGCGCGGCGGTGACGTGCCGACGATCGGCGCGCAGACCGGCCAGGCCCCGGCGCTGGCCCAGCGCAAGCCCGAGTCACTGGCCGGGGTGGCCGAGCGGGTCCTGCCCAGCGTGGTCACCATCCGGGTGGTCAGCCTCGGCGGCACCAGCGAGGGCTCCGGCTTCGTGGTGACCGGCGAGGGCCACATCGTCACCAACGACCACGTGGTCGCCGACGGGACCGGCAAGGCCACTGTCGTGTTCAACGACGGCAGCACCGCCGCCGGCACCGTGGTCGGGCAGGATCCGGAGTCGGACCTCGCCGTGATCAAGGTCTCGCGCAGCGGGCTGACCCCGGTGCAGTTCGGCGACTCCGACGCGCTCGCCGTCGGTGACCCGGTGCTCGCCATCGGGTCGCCGTTGTCGCTCGCCAACACCGTCACCGCCGGCATCGTGAGCGCGCTGGACCGGACCATGCAGGCCGGCGAGCCGGGCGGGCCGACCCGCTACTACGCGGCGATCCAGACCGACGCCGCTGTCAACCACGGCAACTCCGGCGGCCCGCTGGTGGACGGCGCCGGGCGGGTGGTCGGGGTGAACTCGACGATCAAGTCGCTGGTGGCCGACGGACAGGAGGCCGGCAACATCGGCCTCGCGTTCGCCATCCCGATCAACCAGGCGAAGCGGATCACCGAGGACATCATCGGCACCGGCAAGGCCCGGCGTACGGTGATCGGCGCCCAGGTGGGCGGCACCGGCGCCACGGGCGGCGGGGTACGCCTCAACGCGGTCGAGCCGGCCGGCCCGGCGGCGGCGGCCGGACTGCGTACCGGGGACGTGGTGCTGCGGTTGGGCGGCCGTCCGATGACCGATCCGACCGACCTGGTGGCCCTGGTGCGCAAGTACGCGCCCGGTTCCGTGGTGACAGTCGAGTACCGGCGCGGGTCGGCGCGGCAGAACGCGTCGGTGACGCTCGCCGCTGATGCGAAGTGAGGACCCGTCACCCCCTCCCCGATGGTCACCTGACGTGCGTAGTCTGGCCCTGACACGGACGAGGAGGCGGCGGTGTTCGAGAACCTGAACTGGTGGGAGATCGGCGTCCTGCTGCTCCTGGCGCTGTTGATCTTCGGCGACCGGCTGCCGAACGTGATCAGCGACGGCCTCCGGATGGTCCGCAACCTGCGCAACATGGCGCGCAACGCCACCGGCGACCTGAGCCGCGAGCTGGGCACGGACATCCAGCTGGAGGATCTGCACCCCAAGGCGTTCATCCGCAAGCACCTGCTGAGCGAGGACGACGAGCAGGCGATCCGCAAGCCGCTCCAGAGCATGTACGACAACCTGCGCTCGGACGTCACAGGCGTGCACGACGAGCTGAAGGACGTCGCGAAGGCCGCCGACCTGCGCACCCCCAGCGTGGCCACCAGCACCCCCACCC
>NZ_RCVK01000390.1:0-10739 GCF_003667485.1 Micromonospora sp. BL1 | reverse complement strand
GGGCACCGCCACGGCGAGCACGGCCGACCCCACGGCCACGCCCACGCCGGCCGACCCGACGGCGACGCCGACGCCGAGCGATCCGGCCGCCACGCCGTCGGAGAGCAGCACCGCGGCGCCCCAGCCGACGCCGTCGCCGTCGAAGGTGAGCGGCGCGTGGCTGCCGATCACCGGACCGGGTTCGCCGCTCGTCCTGCTGCTGTTGAGCGTCGTGGCCTTCTCCGTCGGCGGCATCCTGCTCGTGCTGGCCTACAACCGTCGGCGGAGCTTCACCACGCCCGAGTGACGCCCGGCCCGGGCCCGGTCGTCGTTCTGGGGTGTTCCGCCAGCGTCAGGTAGCGGCGCGCCTCCCGGAGGCCGCGCCACCGCAGCCACGCCGTGCCCGACCACAACGCGACGAGGACACCGGCGGCCAGCCGGGTGGACCACCGAGGGCCGCCGACGAGCGGCAACGTCTGCAGCGCCGCCAATCCCAGATAGAGCCACAGATGCCATCGCTGGCCGAGCCGGCGGCGGGCCTCCCGGCGGGCGGCGGCGTCCACGGCCGGGTCGGTGGTCCGGCCCGCGCGCAGAGCGTCCCGCACGGCTACGGTCGGGCTCGCAGCGGAGGTACGCATCCGCGGCACCAGCCGCCGGCCGAGCAGCAGCGCCGCGCCGGCACCGACGAGTGCGGGCACGGCCGTGACGAGGAACAGGCCCACCACCTCCTGGAAGTCGCGCTCGCCTTCGGTCGCCCACATGCCGACCGCCAGGGCGGGCACGCCGAGGGCCACCGCCCCGGCCACCAGCACCGCGCCCGTCGTCACGGGGCCCCTGCTCCCTTGGTCCTCCCGTCCTCGGTCCGGCGCGTTCACCGCCCTGGTCCGGCCACCCCGTGCCGTCGAGCCGTCCCCCGTATTCGTCATCGTCGAGACGTACCCTCGGGTTGGTCGTGCCATGCCGGCGCGGCGGCCCGCCGTGCGGTGATCTCGAAGCCCGGCAGCGGGGTGGCCGGGCCAGCCGATTAGGCTGGAACGGTTCTGTCCGGATCGCGCCTGGAGCTCAGATGACGACGACACTGCCCGCGTACGACGAGGTCGTCGCGCGCTTCGAACCGGTGATCGGCCTGGAGACCCACGTCGAGCTGGGCACGAACACCAAGATGTGGTGCGGCTGCCCGACCGACTTCGGCGGCGAGCCGAACACCCGGGTCTGCCCGGTCTGCCTCGGCCTGCCCGGCTCGCTGCCGGTGGCGAACAAGGCCGCCATCGAGGCGACCATCCGGATCGGGCTGGCGCTGAACTGCTCGATCGCGCAGTGGTGCCGGTTCGCCCGGAAGAACTACTTCTACCCGGACATGCCGAAGAACTTCCAGATCAGCCAGTACGACGAGCCGCTGTGCTTCGACGGCTACCTGGACGTCGAGGTCAACGGCGAGCTGGTGCGCATCGGCATCGAGCGGGTGCACCTGGAGGAGGACACCGGCAAGACGCTGCACGTCGGCGGCGCCACCGGCCGCATCCACGGCGCCACCGAGTCGCTCGTCGACTACAACCGGGCCGGCATCCCACTCGTCGAGATCGTCACCAAGCCCATCCCCGGCACCGGCGCGCTCGCGCCCGAGGTCGCCCGCGCGTACGTCGCCGAGCTGCGTGACGTGATCCGTTCGCTCGGCGTCTCCGACGTGCGGATGGAGGAGGGGTCGCTGCGCTGCGACGTCAACACGTCGCTGAACCGGCCGGGCGAGGAGTGGGGCACCCGCACCGAGACCAAGAACGTCAACTCGCTGCGCTCGGTCGAGCGGGCGGTGCGCTCGGAGATGCTGCGCCAGGCGTCGGTGCTGGAGGCCGGCGGCCGGATCACGCAGGAGACCCGGCACTTCCACGAGGACACCGGTGACACCACGCCGGGCCGGTCCAAGGAGACCGCCACTGACTACCGGTACTTCCCGGAGCCGGACCTGGTGCCGCTGGCCCCGGACACCGCGTGGGTGGCCGAGCTGAAGGCCGCCCTGCCGGAGCTGCCGCGGCTGCGCCGCAAGCGGATCCAGCAGGACTGGGGCCTGTCCGACCTCGACATGCAGTCGGTGGTCAACGCCGGCGCGGTCGAGCTGATCGAGGCGACGGTGGCCGCGGGCGCCACCCCGGCCGCCGCCCGCAAGTGGTGGCTGGGTGAGCTGTCCCGCCGCGCCAACGAGACCGGCGTGGAGCTGGCCGACGTGGGCGCGACCCCGGCCCAGGTCGCCGAGCTCCAGGGCCTGGTCGACGCCGGCAAGCTCAACGACAAGCTGGCCCGTACCGTGCTGGAGGGCGTGGTGGCCGGCGAGGGCTCGCCGACCGAGATCATGACCAACCGCAACCTGGAGGTCGTCTCGGACACCGGCGCGCTCACCGCCGCCGTGGACGAGGCGATCGCCGCCAACCCGGACGTGGCCGACAAGGTCCGCAGCGGCAAGGTCGCGGCGGCCGGCGCGCTCGTCGGCGCGGTCATGAAGACCACCCGTGGCCAGGCGGACGCGAAGACCGTCCGCGAGCTGATCCTGGCGCGCCTCGGCGCCTGATCCGGTCGTGTGGGCCCTTTCCCGGCAGGGGAGGGGCCCTTCGTCCGCTCCTCACCCCGCAGAGGGCGTCAACGGCGACGCCCGGATGGAGTCACCGTGAACCAGCACGACCTCGACGTCCTCGACGAGATCCAGCGCCGGGTGCTCTGGCTCGCCACCCGCATCGTCGACGCGGCCAACCACGACCGCGACACCGGTGACGGGGTGAAGGTCGGCGGCCACCAGGCGTCCAGCGCCTCCCTCGTCACCGCGATGACCGCGCTCTGGTTCCATCACCTGGACGCCGAGGACCGGGTGGCGGTGAAGCCGCATGCCTCGCCGGTGTTCCACGCGATCCAGTACCTGCTGGGCAACCTCGACAAGTCGTACCTGCCGAAGCTGCGGGCACGCGGCGGGCTCCAGTCGTACCCGTCGCGCACCAAGGACCCGGACGAGGTGGACTTCTCCACCGGCTCGGTCGGCCTGGGCGCGGCCGCGCCGCTGTTCGCCGCCGTCACCCGCCGCTACGTCGACGCGCACTTCGGCCCGCGCCCGCACTCCCGGTTCGTCGCCATCATCGGCGACGCCGAGCTGGACGAGGGCAACATCTGGGAGGCGGTCGCCGACCCGGCCACCACCGGGCTCGGCAACGTGATGTGGCTCGTCGACTTCAATCGCCAGTCGCTGGACCGGGTCGTCCCCGGCATCCGGATCAACCAGTGGCGCGGCCAGTTCGAGGCGGCCGGCTGGCACGTCGTGGAGGTCAAGTACGGCCGGAAGCTCGCCGAGGCGTACGCCCGGCCGGGCGGCGCGGCGCTGCGCGACTGGATCGACCGGATGCCCAACGAGCAGTACCAGTCGCTGTTCGGACTGGCCGGCCCGGCGCTGCGCAAGCAGTTCCTGGACGGCGCGCCGGCCGAGGTGGCCGCGTTCGTCGCCGACATCGGCGACGACGAGCTGGGTCCGCTCGTCACCGACCTGGGCGGGCACGACGCGCAGGCCATGCTCGACGCGTACGCGCAGTGCGACGCGATCACCGACCGGCCCAGCGTCGTGTTCGCGTACACGGTCAAGGGTTGGGGTCTGCCGATCGCCGGCAACCCGCGCAACCACTCGGCGCTGCTCACCACCGACCAGGTCGACGCGCTGCGCGCCGCGCAGGGCCTCACCGCCGAGACCGAGTGGGACCGCCTCGACCCGGCGTCCCCGGCCGGCATCCGGGCCGGCGAGCGCCGGGAGGCGCTGTCCCGCCCGCCGCGCGAGCGGGCGCTGGGCGTCACCGTTCCGGAGACCACGCGGGTACGCGCGAACAAGCCGGTCTCCACCCAGGAGGTCTTCGGCCGGGTGCTCGTCGACCTGGCCCGCGATCCGCAGGTGGCGCCCTACCTGGTGACCACCGCGCCGGACGTGGCCACCTCGACGAACCTGGCCGGGTTCATCAACAAGACGGGCGTCTTCGCCCCGACCGAGCAGCGGTCCTGGACCGAGGACCGGATGCTGCGCTGGACCGAGAGCCCCGCGGGGCAGCACATCGAGCTGGGCATCTCGGAGATGAACCTGTTCCTGCTGCTGGGCCAGCTCGGCCTGTCGTGGGACCTGTCCGGCCAGCCGCTGCTGCCGGTGGGCACCGTCTACGACCCGTTCGTGCTGCGCGGTCTCGACGCGTTCCTCTACGGCACGTACTCCGGCTCGCGGTTCGTGGTGGCGGGCACCCCGTCCGGCATCACGCTGGCCCCCGAGGGCGGGGCGCACCAGTCCACCATCACCGCCTCGGTCGGCCTGGAGCTGCCCGGGGTGACGTTCCTGGAGCCCGCGTACGCCGGCAGCCTCGACTGGCTGCTCTGCGACGCGCTCGGGCAGATCGCCGGTGGCTCCGCTCCGGCCGCGACCGCCGCGCCGGCCGAGGACGGGGCGTACTACTTCCGGCTCAGCACCCGGCCGATCGACCAGGCGCCGTTCGAGGCGGCCCGGGCGCGACTCGGGGACGCCGTGCTGCGGCGGCAGGTGGTGGCCGGGGCGTACCGGCTCGTCGACGCGCACCAGGCGTACCCCGATCTGGCTGACGCCCCGGTCGTGCAGCTCGCCGCCTCCGGCGCGGTGCTGCCGGAGGTGCTCGCGGCCGCCGCGGAGCTGGCGGAGGAGGGCGTGGCCGCGCACGTGGTGGACGTGACCAGCCTGGACCGGCTGTACCGCGCGTGGCAGCGGACGCTGCGCCAGGGCGTGCGGACCGCGACCGTGCCGAGCGTGCCCGGAGCGCTGCGGTCGGCGTTCGCCGACCGGGTGCCGGTGGTCACCGTGCACGACGCCGCCTCGCACGCGATGGCCTGGCTCGGATCGGCGGTCGGCGCGCCGGCGGTGCCGCTCGGCGTGGACGAGTTCGGCCAGTCCGGCAACGTCCGGGAGCTGTACGAGCTGCACGACCTCCTGCCCGGCAGCATCGTCAACGCCGCGCTGGCCGCGATCGCGCTGCGCTGACGCGCCTGCGTCGCGCTGACCACACCGCACCTCAGTTGCCCTGACCTCGCCGCGTCACGGGGCCGGCCGGACCTTCCGGGCGGCCCCTCGCGCCGCGGTGAGGTCCGGCCTCCGTGCGCACGCCTCGGCCGCTCGGCTCGCCGGCCTCACGGCGCTCTCCGGGCCGGTCCGTCCTGCCCTCGGGGACTCGGCCCCGGTGCGTGCTGCGACCGGGCTGTCCCGGCTCGACTCCGGCATGGCGGTCCGCGTCCTGGTCGATCCTGGACGATTTGTCTAACGGAACGTAACCGCTGAGGTGGTTGCGGGGAGTAACTGCCTCTGGCGGCCGAAGGTGTTGCCTCTCGGCCCCTTTGCTCTGCAGCCATATCCGCAGCACCGCGCTTGAGCTGGGGCGGGGCGGTCCGCGCCGCTGCTCTGCAGCCACCCGCGCGGTTACTCTCGGTGCCTGCTGCGCCGATGGGTGCAGAGCAAAGGCGGCGGCGGGGTATCCCCGCGCCGCACGGCTTTGTTGCGCAGAGTGATCGGATGTCACGCGTGGCGAGCGGTCAAGCGCCACGTGAGGGACCGCCGGAAGCAGCGAAGAATGGACCAGGTGCGGGACGGTCAGCTCGTCGGGGTGGGGCTCAGGGTCGTCGTACCCGGTGACGGCGACTCCGAGGGGCCGCGGGTGGGCGTCGGGGTGACCGGCACCTGGTCGCCCTTGGCCGGGTCGCGGATGACGTGCCGTTCCAGGTTGACCTGCGACTGCCCGGTGCCGCCCACGGTGATCTCGTCGTACGCCTGGAGCAGCTTCTGCTGGTCGAAGTAGAGCACCGTCATGGTCAGCGGGGTCGGCTTCTCGCCCTCCAGACCGCGCAGCCCGGCCCCACCGGTCGAGCCCTGCACCATCAGCGTGGTCGGCTGCTTGCCCTCGACCTGCGGCAGCTTCGACACCTGCCGGGAGTGGGTGTGCCCGGAGAGCACCAGCGGGCAGGTGCCGGAGAGCGGGCCGGCCGAGGCGGGGTCGTGGATGAGCGCGATGTCGACCTTGCGCGGCGACTTCTGGATCGTGCCGGCGAGCTGTTCGCCGGCGCCGATCACCTGGTCGGCGACGGCCGAGGTGAGGCCGCTGCCGGCCGGCGAGGTCTCCTTGTCCGGCGTGAAGCGGGGGTCGCCGATGCCGGCGATGGTCAGCCCGCCCACCGTCGTGACCGAGTTGTTCAGCACGATCGCGTTCGGCTGCTGCGCCACGGCGGCGGCGGTGCGCGGCGAGTCGTGGTTGCCGCGGATGAACACGTACGGCTTCTTGAGCAGGCCGATCGAGCCGACGAACGACGCCTCCGGCTCGCTGCCCCAGTCGGTCATGTCGCCGGTGTCGACCACCACGTCGATGCCGAACTGCTCGACCACGGTACGGATCAGCTGCCACCCGGTCGGGTTGAGGTGGATGTCCGACACGTGCAGCACCCGGGTGGTGCCGGGCGACGGCTGCACCACGGGCAGGGCGGAGACCGTGGTGTAGAGCTTGCTGACGTTGCCGACCAGCCGTTGGAGCTGCTCGGCGTACTTGGTGTAGTCGTTCGCGATCCGCCGCGCGTCACCGACGATCGCGGGCGCGTTGACCAGCAGGCCCTCGTACCGCGGCTCCTCGATCGCCTGCGGGCGCAGGGTGCTCGCGGCCATGCCGAGGCTGCCGGCGGTCACGACGAGCGCCAGGCCGCCGGCCCAGGCGGTACGCCGGACGTCCCGGAAGACGAGCGCGGCCAGCAGCAACGTGGCCAGCACGGCCGAGGCGAGCGTACGCAGCCCGAGCCGCATCACGCCGTCGCGGACGTCCTGGACGGCCGACTGGCTGGCCCGGCTGATGCTGGCCGGGTCGTCGATGAGCGCCTCGGTGCGCCCCTGGTCCAGCGAGCCCACCTCGACGGTGAGGTACGCCGGGCCGTCGTGGCTGTCGAGCAGCAGCGCGCCCAGCGGCGGGATGTCGACGGTGGTGCCGCCGGACAGCGACGGGCTGAGCTTCAGCTCGGCCCGGAACGGGCCGATGTCGGTGCCGACGTGGCCGCCCGCGTACGTGCCGACCACGATGCCGCCGAGCGTGACCGCGAGGACAGCCAGCACGACACCCAGCCGGCGCAGCCGGTCACCGGGCCGCCATGCCGCCCAGCGGCGGGCGCGCCCGCGCTCCGGAGACGTCTCGTCCCCGGTGCGGTGCTGTTCGTTCTCGTGGCCGTCCATGCTGAGATCCTGACCTGCCCCTTGAGCGATCTTGACAAACCCGGTGGGCCGGATCAGCTCCGGCCGGCGCCCCCGTCGGCGAAGACGAGTCGCAGGATGCGGTCGTCCTCGGCGGTGGGCGTACCCCGCCCGTCGCGGTTCGAGGTGCTCACCCAGAGCGAGCCGTCCGGCGCCGCCGCGACGGCCCGTAGCCGACCGTACCGGCCGGTGAGCAGGTCGCGGGGCTGACCGAGGACGGTGCCGTTGCCGGCCAGCTCGACCAGCCACAGTCGCTGGCCGCGCAGGCAGGCGGCGACGAGCAGACGGTCCGCCGCCGCCAGGCCGGAACAGGAGGCGTCACCGGTGGGCCACTGCGTGATCGGGTTCACGTAGCGCTTGTCGTCGCCGCGCCCCTCCACCCGGGGCCACCCGTAGTTGCCGCCCTTGTTGATCTGGTTGATCTCGTCCCAGGTGTTCTGGCCGAACTCCACCGCGTACATCTTCTTGTCCGGCGTCCAGGCGAAGCCCTGGACGTTGCGGTGACCGGTCGACCAGACCGGCGACCCGGCGGTGGGGTTGCCCGGCGCCGGCTTGCCGTCCGGCGTGATCCGCAGGATCTTGCCGCCGAGACTCTTGGCGTCCTGGGCGTTCTCGGTGCGCCCGGCGTCGCCGGTGCTCGCGTAGAGGTGGCCGTCCGGGCCGAAGCCCAGCCCGCCGCCGTTGTGCGTGCCGGACTTCGGGATGCCGGTCAGGATCGGCTTCGGCGCCTGCCCGAGCTGCATCTTCGCGATCCGGTTGTCGTCCTCGGCCGTGTAGTAGACGAAGACCGTGCGGTCCCGGGCGTACGCGGGAGAGACCGCGATGCCCAGCAGGCCGCCCTCGCCACCGGCGGCCACGTCGGGCACTGTCTGCACCGGCCGGACGGCCAGCCCGTCCGGGCCGGACTCCGGGCCGACCTGGAGGATCCGTCCCTTGTCCCGCTCGGTCACCAGCGCCCCGCCGTCGGGCAGGAACGCGATGCCCCACGGCACCTCCAGGCCCTTGGCCAGCACGGTGGCGACCACCTGCTGGCCGGCCCCGCCGGGACTCGCGGTGCCGGACGGCGTCGGCAGGTTGGGCGGCGCGCCCGCCGGGTCCGGCTCGGGCTCGCCGAGGGCGCAGCCGGCGGTGCCCAGCAACAGCGCCGCGCAGGACGCCGCCAGCGCCGTCCGGAGGCGGCGGACACGGGGGTACGCAAGACGCGGGCTCACCCGCCCCAGCCTAGCCGGGCGGACCCGCGAACCGGGCACGTCGCGCGTACGCCTGCCCGCGTCCGGCCGTTCGGGGGAGTGCCGGTTCAACCGGCCCGCAGCGCGAGCAGGGCCACGTCGTCCTCCCACTGGTGCGCGGCGGCGAGCAGCCGGTCGCAGAGCAGGTCCAGCGGTACGCCCGGCCCGCCGGCCCGGAGGTGGGCGAGCAGATCGGCCTGGCCCTCGTCGATCGGCTGGTCCCGGCGCTCGATCAACCCGTCGGTGTGCAGCAGCAGCGTGTCGCCGGAGGCGAGGGTCAGCGTCCGGCCGGCGCGCCGGGGCGGCCGGGCCAGGCCGAGCAGCGGTCCGCGACCGTCGGCCACCGAGACCGTGCCGTCGGCCCGCACCAGCAACGGCGGCGGATGTCCCGCGTTGCACCAGGAGACCGCCAGCCCGTCGGCGGCCGGGCGCACCCGGGCCAGCACGGCGGTGGCGACGGTGGGCACCCGCAGCCCGCCCATGGCCCGGTCGAGGTGGGCCATCAGATCCTCCACCGGATCGTCCCGCCCGTACGCGTTGCCCCGCACCAGGTTGCGCAACTGGCCCATGGTGGCCGCCGCCTCGATGTCGTGCCCGGCGACGTCGCCGATCGCGGCGATCAGCTCGCCGTCGGGCTGGACGAAGGCGTCGTACCAGTCGCCGCCCACCTCCACCCGGTCGGCGGCCGGCAGGTAGCGGGCGGCCAGCTCGATCCCCGGCACGGCCGGCAGGGCGGGCAGCATGCTGTGCTGGAGCACCTCGGCGACGTGGCGCTGCTCGCCGTAGAGGCGGCTGTTGCCGACCGCCTGTCCGGCGCGTACCCCGATGTCCTGCGCGGTGCGCAGGTCGCTCGCGTCGAAACCGCGCCGCCCCTGACGGTTGACCAGCGTGACGGCCCCGATCACCCGGTCCCCGGCGGCGGTGATCGGCACGGTCAGGTGGGAACCGACGCCGAGCCGGTCGGCGAGCGGCACCAGCTCGGGGTGCGTGGTGCCGCGCGCCACGTCGTCCAGACCGGCCACGGCGCGCACCGCCGGCCGTCCGGTACGCAGCACCGACCGGATCTGCGACTCCGCGCTGAGCCCGGTGGTCAGCAGCTCGGCGAAGCGGGCCAGGTCGGCCTCGCGTTCGGCGTCCCGGTGCACGCCGGTGACCGTGCGCGGCCGGCCGGCCGGGTCGACGAGCGTGACCAGGCACCAGTCGGCGAGCAGCGGCACCATCGCGTGCCCGAGCCGGGCGACGGCAGTGGCCACGTCGAGCGTGCCGCCGAGCATCTCGCTCATCCCGGCCAGCATGGCGAGCCGGTCGTGCGCCTCCTCCGCGCGGCGGCGGGCCTGCTCGGCGCCCCGGACCGCGATGCGCAGCCGCAGCTCCGAGGAACACGCGGCGGCCAGGTCCGCGAGCGTCCGCAGCTGCTCCTTGCTCCAGGCCCGGGGCTTGCTGTCGATCGCGCAGAGCGAGCCGAGCACCCGCCCGTCCAGGTCGGTCAGCGGCATGCCCGCGTACGCGACCACGCCCAGGTCCTCGATGGCCAGGTTGAGGCGCACCCGGGGGTAGAGGCGGGCGTCGGGCAGCACCAGCGGCATCTCGATGTCGACGACGTGCTGGCAGAACGAGTGGCTCAGCGGCGTCTCCCGGCGTGCCGCCCACGGCTCTGGCAGGCCGGTGGCCCCGGGGAAGAACTGGCGCTCGGCGTCCACCAGGGAGACGAGTGCGACAGGCACGTCCAGCAGGTCGCCGACCAGACGCGCGAACCTGTCGAACGCCTCGTCCGGTACGGCGTCGAGCCGCGTCTCGTCGAGTGAACGTAACCGGTCGGGGTCGGCGAGCGCCGGAATCGGCACGGACACCCGTCCCCGGCCGTGCTCGCTCATCGCCACCGTCCTCAGGAAGCGGAACACCCGACCGGCGTCCCGCACTCGGTTATACCCCGCCGGACCGTCACTCCATTCCCGGCGCGGTGTTCGTCACGGGTCACGCCGCGCCGGCCGGTCCGGGCCGATATCGTCGGCGGTCGTGAAGGCATGGATCCCGCACCCCGAGGGCCGTCGGCTGCTCGGCGAGCTACCGCCCGGCGTCACCGTGGAGCTGCTGGACGACCCGCGGCGGCTCCCGTCGTCCCCGGTCGGTGTGCGGTTCTGGGTGCCGCCGTTCCTGTCCGGCCCGGACGCGGGGGCGCTCCTGGCCGAGCTGCCCGACGTCGAGGTGGTGCAACTGCTCTCCGCCGGGGCGGACGCCTGGGTGGGACGGATCCCCGACGGCGTGACGCTCTGTGACGCCCG
>NZ_RCVK01000348.1:0-10891 GCF_003667485.1 Micromonospora sp. BL1 | reverse complement strand
GGGGGGGGCTATTCGTCGGCAGCGTCAGAGGTGTATAAGAGACAGCCCCCGACCCCTACCCCACCGGCCACTCGCCGGAGGACGAGCTGGGACGGGTACCCGAGTGGCTGCGCCGGCCCGCGCCCGAGGTCGAGCCGGGCCGCGGCGACCGCCTGCGGATCGCGCTCGGCGGGCACTCCGGCAAGCTGCTCGGCGGCGTGGTCGTGCTGGCGCTGCTCGCGTTCTTCGGGCTCGTCGGGAGCCTCGGTTACCAGGGCTTCCAGCGCTGGCGCGAGATCTCGACGGCATACCCGACGACGAGCCCGCCGAGCGGTGAGCAGGCGGTCAGCTCCGCGTCGCCCCCGCCGGCCGCCGGCCCGTTCGACGGCACCCCCGCGGCCGGCTTCCCGGAGGGTGCGGCCGGGATCGCGCTGCCCCGGGTCAAGCGGACCGGCCCGTTCACCGAGAAGCAGGTGGCCGACGGTCTGGCCAAGGTACGCAAGGCCCTGGTCACCGCCCGGCTGGACCGCACGTTCTTCACCGAGAAGAGCCCGGATCGGCTGGTGCGCCAGTTCGCCCCGGACACCCGCGCCAGCATCCGGAAGGACTTCACGGCCGGCGGCGCCGCCAACTACGCCACGCGGCTCGGGCCCGGCACCCGGTTGACGAACGACCCGCCCCGGGTGCAGGGACGGATCTCGTACCGCGCGGCCCGGGACGCGTACGACATCCGCGTCCTGGAGATCACCACCAACTTCGTCTGGGTCTACGCCGTCCGGAGCACCCGCGCCCCGTCGGTCCCGGACGTCATCCTGGTGCACGACACGGTGATCTGGGAGGTACCCCTCCCGGCGGACGTCGTCACCGGCTCCCGAGGGCTGTGGATGCGGGACGCGAACTCCTACGTGACGAACGTGGAGTGCGCCGGTCTGAGCAAGGGCCTCCTGGAGCTGGAGATCACGCCGACCTACGGGGACGCCGGCAGCTCCGCGGAACACCCGGACGCCGTGTACGACCTGGACCGCTCGCTGAAGGTCGCGGACCCGTGCTGAGCCCGAGGGGATCCGAGCGGGACGGCTACCCCGACTGGCTGGACCGGTTGGAGCGGGAGATCCGGCCGAGTCTCGCCGTACGCCTGCGGATCTGGTGCCGGCGGCGCGCCCGCCGGCTGACGGCCGCGCTCGGCGTGGTGCTGCTGCTGGCCGCCGCGGCCGGTGCCGCCGGTTACGGCTACCGGCAGCTCCGGCAGCCGGCAGCCGCGCCGTCCCCGGCGGTCACCGGCGCTCCGGCGACCGCGGGACCGACTGTCCCGCCGGACGTCTTCGCCGGCACGCCGGCGGCGGACTGGCCGGCGGGGGCGGCCGGGATCGTGCTGCCACCGGCCCGGCCGACCGGCGGCTTCACCGGCGCCGAGGTGTCCGCCGGGCTGGCGCGGGTCCGCGCCGCCATGCTGACCGCCCGCCTGGACCGCGCGTTCATGACCGGCGGCAGCCCGACCCCGCTGCTGCGTCACGTCGCGCCGGCTGCCCGGGAGTCGGTGCGGAAGGACTGGTCCACCGAGACGATCGCCACGTACGCGACCCGGCTGGCCCCGGACGCCCGGCTCACCCCGGACCAGCCGCGGACGAAGGGCCGGTTCACCTACCGCGCCGTCCGGCAGGCCGACGGCGTACGGATGCTGGAGGTGACCAGCAACTTCGTCTGGGTCTACGGGTTCCGCGACCTCGCCTCCCGATCCGGTCACTCGGTGGTGGTGCTGCACGACGAGATCGTCTGGCGGCTGCCGCACGCCGGCGACGTGGCCCGGGCGGACCGGGGGCTCTGGTTGCACCGGATGTCGAGCTACGGGTCGGGCGTGGACTGCGACGCCGTGAAGCTCGGGCTGATCCGCCCCGGCGGCCTGGACCCGGCCGGCATCGGCTCCCCCGAGGACCCCGACGCGCTGTACGACCCGGAGCACCCGATCGAGCTGCCGGTCTCCTGCTGACCGGCGTCAGCGGACCGCGCCGACCACCGCCCACGCACCCGAGCGCATCCGCAGCAGCAGGCCGACCAGCCGCAGCACCACGAACAGCGTCAGCCCGGCCCAGATCCCGCCCAGCCCGAGGTCGAACCCGTAGGCCAGCCAGATCGCCGGCAGGAACCCGCCGAACGCACACACGATCGTGAGGTTGCGCAGGTAGCGCACGTCGCCCGCGCCGATCAGCACCCCGTCGAGCGCGAACACCACGCCGCCGATCGGCTGGAGCGCGACGAACCAGGGCCAGGCCGTCATGGCCTGCTCGCGTACCTGCGGATCGGAGCTGAACCACGACGGCACCACGCCGGCGCCGGCGGCGATCAGCACCGCGAAGGCCACGCCGCACAGGCCGCCGAGCAGCGCGACGCGGCGGGCCAGGAACCGCGCGCCGGCCGCGTCGCCGGCGCCGAGCGCGGCGCCGACCAGCGACTGCGCGGCGATGGCCAGCGCGTCGAGCACCAGCGCGGTGAAGAACCACAGCTGTACGGCGATCTGGTGCGCGCCGACCGCGGCGGCGCCGAAGCGGGCCGCGACGGCTGTGGCGGACAGGAAGCTGGCCTGGAACGCGACGCCCCGCACGAGCAGGTCCCGGCTGAGCACGAGCTGCTGCCCGATCACCCGGGGCCGGGGCCGCAGCGAGACCCGCTCGCGCACGAGCGCCGCCGCGAACAGCACCCCGGAGAGCGTCTGCGCGATCGCGTTCGCCACCGCGGAGCCGACCAGGCCGAGCCCGGCCGGATAAACCAGCAGCGGGCAGAGCACCGCGGAGAGCAGGTTCGGGCCGAGCACGAACAGCAGCGGGCGCCGGGTGTCCTGGATGCCGCGCAGCCAGCCGTTGCCGGCGGCGGCGAGCAGCAGGCCGGGCGCGCCGAGCGCCGCGATCCGCAGCCATCCGGCGGCGGCGTCGGCCACCTCGCCGGGGCCGCCGACGAGGGTACGCGCCAGCGCGCCGCCGCCGATACCGATGGCGACCGCCACCAGCACTCCGGTGGCGAGCGCGAGCCACGACGCCTGGACGCCCTCGGCCACCGCCGCGGCCCGGTCCCCCGCCCCGAACCGGCGGGCCGAGCGGCCCGTGGTGCCGTACGCGACGACGGTGCCGACCCAGGCGGTGAGCGTCATGACGGTGCCGCCGACGGCCAGCGCGGCCAGCGGCACCCGCCCGAGGTGACCGACCACCGCGGTGTCGACCAGGACGTACAGCGGCTCGGCGGCCAGCACCACGAGGGCGGGCAGCGCGAGCGCGGCGATCCGCCGCGGCGAGGCGGTGACGGCGGGGGCGGCAGTGGTGCTCATCGCCGCCGATCCTGGCACGCGCCCAGTAAGGTCCGCAAGGCGAGGGACTACTTACTTACGTCGGCCAGGAACCGGACCGTGTCACGGTGCCCGCGAAGGCGGCGCACCGGCAGCCCGGGGGCGTACTCGGACAGCGCGGCCAGCACCCGGGGCCGGGAGTCGCGGGGGTAACGCCAGACGTAGGGCAGGAAGTCGAGATCGAGCCGCTCCGGGCAGCCCTCGGGCCGGTCGGGGCGGGCCGCGGCGCGATGTGCCCACCGGCGGCGGACGATCCGGACCATGCAGCGCAGCCGGGAGGTGTCGCAGAGCACCAGCAGGTCGGCGCGGGGCAGCCGCAGGTCGAGCGTGCTCGCGTAGTTGCCGTCCATCACCCAGGCCGGGCGGGCGGCGAGCGCGGCCACCTCGGCGCGGAAGTCGGCCGGGGCGGAGGGGGTCCAGCCGGGGCGCCAGTAGTGCCGGTCGAGGTGGATCAGGGGAAGGTCGAGTCGCCGGGCCAGTTCACCGGCGAGCGTGCTCTTGCCGGCGCCGGAGCTGCCGACCACGAGGATGCGTCTCACCGGGCGACGGTAGCGGCGCGCGGGGCGGCGACGCGCCCCGAGCGGCGGTGACGTCGGCGTCGGGCCGGGGTGTGGACCGCGGGCCCGGCCGGCGTCACCGCCGGACGGCGTACGTCACTGACGGGTGTCCATCGAGGTCTGCAGCGCGCGGCGCATCTGCTCGCGCGCCTCGTCGGTGGTGGTCTCGGTCTGCGGCTTGCGCTTGCTGGGCATCTGAGGTCCTTCCAGGGTGCGGACCGCCGAGACGTGGCGGTCCTACGGGCGCCCGGCGCTCCGGCTCGGCGCGACGACGGGTCGCGCCGCGACCGGGAGTCGTCGGCGGCT
Organism: Micromonospora sp. BL1; assembly: GCF_003667485.1. Taxonomy (NCBI): domain Bacteria; kingdom Bacillati; phylum Actinomycetota; class Actinomycetes; order Micromonosporales; family Micromonosporaceae; genus Micromonospora; species Micromonospora sp. BL1. The sequence goes on along the minus strand of NZ_RCVK01000348.1, from coordinate 6,715 downwards.
GAGCGCCCGGCAGCGGTCCGGGATCACCGGAGCGGCTCGCCTGGCAGCGGGAGCCCGGGTCGGTCTGACCCTGGAGGGAGGCGAGGCCGGGTGCGGCACCACCGCCCGTGACCAGCGCCGCGAAGCGCCGGTCCCGCACCCAAATTAACGTTCACTTTCCAGATACTGCCCACTGTTCCCGAAATGCGGACAGATCAATGTCGTCGCCCGGCCCGGCGAGAGCGGTCAACGGGCCAGGAAGTGCCAACCCAGCCACCACCAGAAACCGAACAGCCCGATCCGGCCCACCGGCACCGGGCCCACCTCGTACCGCATCACGAACGCGCAGACGTCGGCCAGCGACGGGATCCGCGACCCCTCCCGGCGCGCGGCCCACTCGACGACGGCGAACAGCACGATCGAAACCAGGAAACCGCCGATCGCCAGTGCCCGCATCATCGGCGCACCAGTCCCCAGAACGCGGACAGCCACGCGAACCAGGCCGCCGAGCGGATCAGGTTGTCCTCCAGCAGCGGATCGGCCAGCCGGGAGAAGGTGGGGAAGTCGTCACCCGCCGCCATCACGAACGTCGCCCCCTCGAAGACCCCGAAGACGGTCACCGGGACCAGCCACCAGAGCGCGACCGACGGCAGCCGGCGCGGTGCCGGACGCCGGGGCACCCGGTTGCTCAGGCCGACCCAGATCAACCCCCCGCCGGTGGTGAGGATGTAGAGGTTCGCGGCGGTCGAGAAGGACGGCATCTGGCCGCCGACCAGAGAGAGGCAGATCAGCACCGGCACGGAGACGACCGGCCGGTCCCAGGCCCGGGGCGCCTCGACGGTGAGCTCACGGGGATGATCCATCACCCGATTGTCCCCAGCGTCACGGACGGCGGAAAGGCTGGCACGCCTCGTAATCCCCGGAAAAGCCGCCGATCAGCTCACACTTCAGATCGCCGCCGCACCTCGGCGCGGCAGAAATATCAGGGCAATCCCAGCCCTAAGGGCTAGAGCGTGCCGGTGGCCAGCTCGGCGCGGATCCGCCCGACCACCTCGTCGAGCGCTCCCCGGCCGGTGAAGCCGGCGGCGAACCGGTGCCCCCCGCCGCCGAGCGTCACCGCCACCCGGCTCACGTCGACAGCGCCCTTGCTGCGCAGCGACACCGCCCACTCGGCCTCGCCGGCCTGCTTGACCACACAGCTCACGTCCGCCTCGGCGGTGCAGCGCACCGAGTCGATCAGCGCCTCCAGCACGTACGCGGGCTGGTCGTGGCGGACCAGGTCGTCGCGGGTCGCGTACGTCCAGACGAGGCCGTGCCCGGCGGCGGCCGCCGGTTCCAGCGTGGCCCGGCCCAGCACCTCGCCGAACAGGCGGACGGCGCCGAACGGGCGGGTGTCGAAGACCCGCCGGGAGATGTCACCGGGCCGGATGCCGGTGGCGACCAGACGCGCCGCCATCTCGTGCACGGCCGGTGTGGTCGCCTCGAAGCGGAACGAGCCGGTGTCGGTGGTCAGCGCGACGTACAGCCCGGTCGCGATATCCGCGTCCAGCGTCACGCCGAGCCGGTCCAGCAGTTCCAGCGCGACCACGGAGGTGGCGGCGGCGTGCGGGTCGACCAGGCTGATCCGGCCGAACCCGCTGTTCGAGGCGTGGTGGTCGAGCACGAGCGACATGCCCGCCGTGTCCAGCCGGTCCGCCAGGTCGCCCAGCCGGGACTCGCTCGCCGCGTCGAAGCAGATCACCAGGTCCGGCGCCGGGTACGCGTCGTCCTGCGGCACCAGCAGGTCCACCCCGGGCATCCACCGGAACGGCTCGGGCACCTCCGGCGGGCCGGGGAAGGTGGCCTGGAGATCGCGTACGCCGAGCCGGCGCAGGCCCAGCGCGAAGCCGAGCATGCTGCCCAGCGCGTCCCCGTCCGGGTTCACGTGGCAGATCAGCAGCACCCGCGCGTCGGCGGGGAGATCGCGTACCGCCGCGACGGCGGCCGCCCACGCGGTCTCGGTGGGCCCGGCCGCCTCGGTCACCGGCGCTCGCCGGCGCGCGGCTCTTCGTCGTCCTCGTCCTCCGCGGAGGCTTCCTCGTCGTCCTCCTCGACCCGGTACGGCTGGGCGTCGCCCGCGTACGAGGACTTGGCGGCCAGCCGCTGCACCTCGGCGTCGGCGGTACGCGCGGCGGCGAGCAGGTCGTCGATGTGCTTGACCTGGTCCTGCACGTCGTCGAGGACGAAGGTCAGCGTCGGCGAGTGCCGCAGCCCGAGCGCCTTGCCGACGGTGCTGCGCAGCATGCCCTTGGCGCTCTCCAGCGCGGCGGCGGTGCTCGCCTGGGCCGCCGCGTCACCGAGCACCGTGTAGAAGACGGTGGCGTCGCGCAGGTCGGCCGTGATCCGGGCGTCGGTGATCGTGATCATGCCGAGCCGGGGGTCCTTGATCTGGCTGCGCACCAACGACGCGACGAGTTCCCGGATGCGCTCCGCGTGCCTGCGCACCTTGGCCGGATCCGACATGTCCCCCACCTCCGGGATCACCTGTACCAATGACGGCACCGGACCACCAGGCGATCCGGGCCGTCGGCCGGAGACGGCGGGCGCGTGGGCGCCGCCGGGTCCGACCGCCCAACGCTGAAGAACACTACCCGCGCCCGGCCGGGCGTCGCGCGGCACGGCCGGAGTGCCGCGCGACGCGCCGTCAGTCGTCCTCGCCGTGCAGACGACGACGGACCGACAGCAGCTCGGTCTCCGGGCGGGCGGCGACCAGCCGCTCGCAGGAGTCGAGCACCTCGCGGACGTGGGCCGGCTCGGCGGCCACCACAGCCACCCCGATCTCGGCCCGGCCGTGCAGGTCCAGCGCCCCCACCTCGGCGGCGGAGACCTCGAACTTGCGCAGCGCGGCGACGATCGGCCGGACGTAGGACCGCTTGGCCTTCAGGGACCGGGAGTCACCCGGGAGCAACAGGTCGAACAGCGCGGTTCCGGTATACACGGCGAGCAACGGTACGCCGGGCGGCGCACCCCGGCACGCGATTAAGGCGCGACCGCCACCAGCACGTCCCGCTCGATCGCCTGGTCGACCCGGTGGGCGAAGTCACCGAAGCCGGGGCCGCCGAGCACCCGCAGACCGGCGTCGGCCAGCACCGCCTCCGCCTGCGCCCGCGGCGCCACGTGGGTGTTCCAGGACAGCCCGAGCGCGCCGCCCGGACGCAGCAGCTCCCGCCACACCGGCACGGCGGCGGTGAGCAGCTCCAACGGGCTGCGGGACAACCCCTGGCCGGTACGGCTGCCGTGCGCCACCCCGTACGGCGCGTCGGTGACGATCACGTCCGCGCAGCGGGCGCGCAGCGCCTCGCGGGCCCGGGTGGTGTCGGTGTTCAGCACGGTGACGCGCTGGGTGGCCCCGGCCCGGTGCTCGTCCCGCGACGGCGCCAGCACCGCCTCGAAGCGGCGGGCCACCAGCTTGCGGTCCCGGCGCACCGACGTCGACTCGGCGGTGTGCTTGAGCCGCTTGCGGCGCAGCCAGGTGCGCAGGAACGCCGCGTACGCCTCCACGTCCTGACTGTCACGCTCGATGCCGATGCCGTCGTAGCCGTACATCAGCGCCTGGTTGAGGGTGGTACCCCGGCCGCAGAGCGGATCCAGCACCACCACCGGCCCGTCCAGCATCCGCGGCGCGGCGGCGGAGGCGAGCACCGTGACGTTGAGCAGCAGCCGGGTGAACTGCTCGTTGGTCTTGCCGGCGTACTTGGGAATGGTGATCAGGTCGGAGTCGTACCGGGCCAGCGGACGCAGCGGCACCGGGCGGAGCAGGTCGTCGCCGACGCGCTCGAACAGCGCGTACGCGGCCGACAGGTTCGCCAGGTGGGCCAGGTCCCGCTCGCCCAGCCCGGGTTCGGCGGTGGTGAACGTCAGGTACTCCACACCACCGATCCCGGTCACCTCCGCGCCGGCCGGTACGACGTCGAGCACGCCGGAACCGGCGAACACCGCCAGTTCGGCGCGCGCCAGCCGGGCCGCCGCGTCGGCGTAGACGCGGTTGGCCGAGGGCGCGAGGAGCAGTGCGTACCGGATCACGCCGGAGATTGTCGCAGCCTGCGGAAACGGCGACGGCCGGGGCCCGAAGGCCCCGGCCGCCGACCGGTCCTACGCGTGGTTCTCAGGCGCGCGGCTTCTCGCGCATCTCGAACGTCTCGATGACGTCGCCGACCTGGACGTTGTTGTAGCCGCCCAGCGTCAGACCACACTCGAAGCCCTCGCGGACCTCGGTCGCGTCGTCCTTGAACCGCTTCAAGGAGCTGATCGTGAGGTTGTCCGCCACGACCGCCCCGTCCCGCAGCAGCCGCGCCTTGGCGTTGCGGCGGATGAGGCCGGACCGGACGATACAGCCGGAGATGTTGCCGATCTTGGACGAGCGGAAGACGTCGCGGATCTCCGCGGTGCCCAGCTCGACCTCCTCGTACTCCGGCTTGAGCAGACCCTTGAGCGCGGCGTCGATCTCCTCGATGGCCTGGTAGATGACGGTGTAGTACCGGATCTCCACGCCCTCGCGGTCGGCCATCTCACGGACCTTGTTCGAGGCCCGCACGTTGAAGCCGATGATCGTGACCGCCTCGGACGAGGCGCTCGCGAGCATGACGTCGCTCTCGGTGATCGCGCCCACGCCCCGGTGGATGATCCGAAGCTGGACCTCCTCCGGGATGTCGAGGTTGAACAGCGCGTCCTCGAGCGCCTCCACGGAACCGGAGACGTCGCCCTTGAGCACCAGGTTGAGCGAGGTCTTCTCGCCCTCCTTGAGCTGCTCCATGAGCGTCTCGAGAGTGGCCCGGCCACGGGAGTTGGCGAACGACGCCGCCCGCCTCCGCGCCTGCCGCTGCTCGGCGATCTGCCGCACGGTGCGGTCGTCCTCGGCGGCCAGGAAGGTGTCACCCGCACCCGGCACCGTGGTCAGACCCAGCACCATGACCGGACGCGCCGGACCGGCCGAATCGACCGGCTTGCCGTTCTCGTCCAGCATGGCCCGGACGCGGCCGTGCGCCCCACCGGCGACGATCGAGTCACCGGCACGCAGGGTGCCCTTCTGCACCAGCACGGTCGCCACCGCGCCACGGCCCTTGTCCAGGTGCGCCTCGATCGCGACACCCTGCGCCGGCCCGTCGATCGGAGCGGTCAGCTCCAGCGACGCGTCGGCGGTCAGCAGCACGGCCTCGAGCAGTTCCTCGATGCCGATGCCGGGCTTGGCCGCCACGTTGACGAACATGGTGTCGCCGCCGTACTCCTCGGCGACCAGGCCGTACTCGGTCAGCTGCTGGCGGACCTTGTCCGGGTTCGCCTCGGGCTTGTCGACCTTGTTGACCGCGACCACGATCGGCACGTCCGCCGCCTTGGCGTGGTTGAGCGCCTCGATGGTCTGCGGCATGACGCCGTCGTCGGCCGCGACCACCAGGATCACGATGTCCGTGACCTGGGCACCACGGGCACGCATGGCGGTGAACGCCTCGTGACCCGGGGTGTCGATGAACGTCACCGCGCGGTCCTCGCCCTCGTGCGGGACGTGGACCTGGTAGGCGCCGATGTGCTGGGTGATGCCACCCGCCTCGCCGGCCACCACGTTCGCCTTGCGGATCGCGTCGAGCAGCTTGGTCTTACCGTGGTCGACGTGACCCATGACGGTCACCACCGGCGCACGGCTGACCAGGCGGTCCGCCGCGACCTCGGCGTCGAGGTCGATGTTGAACTGCGCGAGCAGCTCGCGGTCCTCGTCCTCCGGGCTGACGATCTGCACGTCGAAGCCGAGGTGCTCACCCAGCAGCTGCAGGGTCTCGTCGGAGCACGACTGGGTCGCCGTCACCATCTCGCCCAGGTTGAACATCTCCTGGACCAGCGAACCCGGGTTGGCGTTGATCTTGTCGGCGAAGTCCGACAGCGAGGCGCCACGGGACAACCGGACGACCTGACCCTGACCGCGGGGCGCGCCCGAGGACATGGTCGGGGCCGACAGGTTGTCGAACTCCTGTCTGCGCTGCTTCTTGGACTTGCGACCGCGGGTCGGCCGGCCGCCCGGACGCCCGAAGGCACCCGCCGCGCCGCCGCCACGGCCACGGCCGCCGCCACCGGGACGGCCACCGCCGCCGACCGGACCACCCGGACGGAAACCACCGCCGGGAGCACCGCCACCGCCGCCGGGACGACCGGCGCCGCCGCCGGGTCCACCACGACCGCCACCGGGGCCGCCGGGGCGGCCGGTGGTCGGGCGCTGGCTCGGCATCGAGGCCGGGCTCGGCCGCGGCGGCATCGACGCCGGGCTGGGCCGCGGCGGCATGCCGGCCGGGCTGGGACGGGGACCGCCCGCACCGGCGGCCGGGGGCCGCTGCTGCTGGCCGCCCTGGATACCGAACGGGTTGTTACCGGCGCCGCGCGCCGGCGGACGACCGCCGGGCCGGGCACCGGGGCCCTGACCCTGACCCGGACCGCCGGGACGACCGGCGGCCGGGGAACCCGGACGCGGCGGCATGGCGTTCGGGCCGGGACGCGGGCCGGGACGGGGACCGCCCTCGGCCGGAGGCTCCCGGCGTACGGTCTCGCGCTGCTGCTGGCGGGCGGCCTGGGCGGCCTTGACCGCGGCCTCCTGCTCAGCCTTGAGCGCGGCGGCACGCGCTTCGGCGGCCGCCACTTCGATGTCGTGCGCGCTCGCCGGCTTGGCGACCGGGGTCGCCGGCTGCGGCGGGCCGGGGACCGGGCCCTTGGGCTT
>NZ_RCVK01000161.1:0-10966 GCF_003667485.1 Micromonospora sp. BL1 | reverse complement strand
CTGCCGATCCGCTTGAGCGCCCGCCACCGGCTTCCCCAGCCGCCCCGACCCGTCCGACCCGGCCACCGAGGTGTGGACGCTGGTCGAGCGCGCGCAGGCCGGCGAGTCCGAGGCGTTCGGGCTGATCTACGACCGGTACGTCGACACCGTCTTCCGGTTCGTCTACTTCCGGGTCGGCAACCGTCAGCTCGCCGAGGACCTCACCTCCGACACGTTCCTGCGGGCGCTCAAGCGGATCGGCAGCTTCACCTGGCAGGGGCGCGACCTCGGCGCCTGGCTGGTCACCATCGCCCGCAACCTGGTCGCCGACCACTTCAAGTCCGGGCGCTACCGCCTGGAGGTCACCACCGGTGACGTCCTGGACGCCGACCGGGAGGACCGCGGGCCCGAGGGCAGCCCGGAGGCGGCGGTGGTGGAGCACATCACGAACGTCGCCCTGCTGACCGCCGTCAAGCAGCTCAACCCGGAGCAGCAGGAGTGCATCGTGCTGCGGTTCCTCCAGGGCTTCTCGGTGGCCGAGACGGCCCGGGCCATGGGCAAGAACGAGGGCGCCATCAAGGCTTTGCAATACCGGGCGGTCCGGGCTCTGGCCCGGCTGCTGCCCGACGGCTTCCACTCCTGAGCGGCAGACACACCCGTCCTTCTCCACCGGCGCAGGCGCCGGGCGCTGTCGTGTGCCCGACGCCCCCAGGCGAGCCGATCACTCTTGGTGATTTCGCCGCCGTCCCAGCCGTAACCGGCGACCGGCGCGGTCCGTTTCTCCGGGTGCGACCAGTGGTTGTCCCGGCGTCCCCCGGGCCACCCGGTCCGGCGGGTCAGGTCGGCCGTCCCGGTCGGCTCTGCGCCACACGCTGCCACCGGTCGCTGGTGACGACGACGGCCGCCCGGCCGTGACCAGCGAGAGGGGGTGCCGCGGTGGACAGCGACCTCTTCTCCCGTCGGCGGGCCGAGCGCTTCGCGCAACTCCTCGACGAGGCCAACGGCGGACGCCGGCACCACGTCCGGTCCAAGGCGGACGGTGAACTCACCGCACTCGTCGAGGTGAGCCGCCGGCTCACCACCGAGCGGCCCGACGTCGAGGTGGACGCCGAGTTCCGTACCGGCCTGCGGGCGATGCTCGTGGCCACCGCCGAACGCGAGGGCATCGGAACGCCGGCCAGGACCACCACCACGAGCGGGGTACGCGGCGCGCTGCTGCCCGCCATCACCGGCCGCCGGGCGCGGGCCCGGGGCGCGATCCTGGTCGGCGTGGCCGCCGGGGCGGTCGCCCTGTCCGGCATCTCCGCCGCGAGCGAGAACGCGCTGCCCGGTGACGCCCTGTACGGCATGAAGCGCTCCACCGAGCGCGCCCAGCTCGCGCTCGCCAGCTCGGACATCAGCCGCGGGCAGCTCTTCCTCGACTTCGCCCGTACCCGGCTCGACGAGGCCGCCTCGGTCCGCGACGACCGGCTCGGCTTCAGCGCCGTCCTCGACGACATGGACGCGGACACCCGCCAGGGCGTACGCCTGCTGACCACCGTCGCCGCGCAGCGCTCCGACCCGGCGGCGCTGGACGCGGTGGACACGTTCCTGGCCGGCCAGCGCCGGGTGGTCAGCGGCCTGCTCGACCGGCCCGACCACGCCGACCGGGACCGCACCCGCCGCTCGCTGGCCCTGCTCGACGCAGCCGGCAAGCGCGCCGACGCGCTCCGCGAGGCGATCGCCTGCGGGCTGCCCGCGCCGCAGGCCAGCGACACGCTCGGGCCCGCTCCGGCCACCTGCCCGGCCGACCGCTGAGCGGCGGGCGCGTAGCGCGCCACACTTCTCCCGGCGGACACCAGGTCGTCACACGGTGCCGGATACGCTCGACGCAGAGGGCGTACGCGGTCGTCGAGGCAGGGAGGTCGCCGTGGCCGGAAGCCGGAAGGTGACCGTCAGCACCGACGCGCACGGGCACACCGCGGGCTGGTCGGAGGCCCCGTCGGCACCGGCGACCACAGTCACGCCCGACCCCACGGCCGCCGCGTTCTTCGACGTGGACAACACGATGATGCAGGGCGCGTCGATCTACTGGTTCGCCCGCGGGCTGGCCGCCCGGAAGTACTTCACCACCGGTGACCTGGCCCGGTTCGCCTGGCAGCAGGCCCGGTTCCGGCTGCTCGCCACCGAGCACGCGGGCGACATGTCGCAGGCCAAGGAGGCCGCGCTCGCCTTCGTCGAGGGCTGGCGGGTCGACGACATGGAACGCCTCGCCGACGAGATCTTCGACGAGCTGATGGCGCCGCGCATCTGGGCCGGCACCCGTCGCCTGGCCCAGCGTCACCTCGACGCGGGTGAGCGGGTCTGGCTGGTCAGCGCCGCCCCGGTGGAGATCGGCCGGGTGATCGCGGCCCGGCTCGGCCTGACCGGCGCGATCGGCACGGTGGCCGAGGTGGTCGACGGCGCGTACACCGGCCGGCTGGTCGGCGATCTGATGCACGGGCCGGCGAAGGCCGAGGCGGTCACCCAGCTCGCCGCCGTGGAAGGGCTGGACCTGGCCCGGTGCGCCGCCTACAGCGACTCGGCGAACGACCTGCCGATGCTCTCCGTGGTCGGGCGCGCGGTGGCGGTGAACCCCGATCCGGCGCTGCTGCGGCAGGCCCGCGAGCGGGGCTGGGACGTGCGCGACTTCCGCACCGGGCGGCGGGCCGTACGCATCGCCGTGCCCTCCACGGCGGCCGCCGGGCTGCTCGCCGGCGCGGTCACGGCCGGCCTGGCGCTGCACCGGCGCCGCCACCGCGACGCCTGAACCGGCGCGGCCCGGCTCAGGGGCCGAACGGGTCCGGCCGGCGTTCGAGCAGCTTGTGCAGCGTCTGCTGGATCGTCTCCCGCACCTGGTCGGCGAGGTTGAACACCACGAGCGGGTCGTCCGCCGCGTCGCGCAGGTGCGCGGTCGGGATCGGCGGGCAGAACTCGATCAGCCACTTGCTCGGCAGCGGGACCATGCCCAGCGGCCCCAGCCAGGGGAACGTCGGCGTGACCGGGAAGTACGGCAGTTTGAGCAGCCGGGCCAGCGGCTTGATGTCGGCGAGCATCGGGTAGATCTCCTCGCCGCCGACGATCGCCACCGGGACGATCGGCGTCCCGGTCCGCAGCGCGGCCGAGACGAACCCGCCCCGCCCGAAGCGCTGGAGCTTGTAGCGGTCGGCGTAGAGCTTGCCGACGCCCTTGAAGCCCTCCGGGAACACGCCCACCAGTTCCCCGTTGCCGAGCAGCCGCTCCGCGTCCGGGTTGCACGCGACGGTGCCGCCGGTCTTGCGCGCTATCTCGGAGACGACGGGCATCCGGAACACCAGGTCGGCGCCGAGCAGCCGCAGGTAGCGGTGCGCCGGATGCCGGTCGTGCAGCGCGGTGGAGAGGATCAGCGCGTCGAGCGCCACGGTGCCGGAGTGGTTGCCGACGACCAGGCCGGCGCCCTCGGCGGGCACGTGCTCGACGCCGGTGACCTCGGTGCGGAACCAGTCCCGGTAGAGCAGCCGGACCAGCGGGTGGACCACCGCGTCGGTCAGGTCGGGGTCGAAGCCGAACTCGTCGACCTCGTAGTCGCCGGCGAGCCGCCGCCGCAGGAACGCCAGCCCCTGGGCCACCTTGCGGTCCCAGTGGTCCCCCGGCCGGTCGGCCACGGCCGGGCCCGGCGGCGTGTCACCGGCCGGCGCGTTCCCGGTCGGCGCCGCGTCCGCAGGCGCCTGCCGCGCGACCGCCTTCTTGGCGACGGCCTTCTTGGCGACGGCCTTCTTCGCCACCGTCTTCTTGGCCACGGTCTTCTTCGCCGGCTGCTGCGGCGTGGCCGGGCTCGGAACGCCCGCGTCGGCGGCGCCCGGCTCGTCGGTGGAGGTGTCCGGCTCGTCGTCCATCGCCGGTGCGGCCGGGCGGGCGGACGGTGCGGTCACCCGGCGGTGCCCGTTGCGCCGCGCCGGCTCCGCGCCCGGATCCGGCACACCCAGCGGTACGTCGTAGCGCGCGTCACGCCGCTCGTCGGGGCTGCTCACGAGCGCTCCCGCACCGACGAGCGGACCTGCCGGATGCTCTCCAGCACCAGCTGCTCGGCGGCGGCGAGCTGGTCCCGGGTGACCACGACGCCGCCGTGGTGGGCGCGGATGAAGTCGTCGAACGCGGCGGCGGTCGAGCGGGGCGTGAAGCCGTACTCCCGCTCCAGTCGGCTGGTGTCCACCACCCGACCGTGCACGAAGAGGTCCACCTGGTCCAAGCCGTACCCGCCGAAGCCCAGACTGCGGGCGATGGCAGCGACCCCGGCCAGGCCCGGTTCCAGCACCGGCACCGCCACCCGGCCGGCCCGGCGGATCGCCTGCGACAGCGACAGCACTCCCGGCCCGGCGACGTTGTACGTGCCCGGGTGGTCCTCGGCGACGGACCGGTGCAGCACCTCCAGCGCGTCGTCGAAGTGCACGAACTGCAGGCGCGGGTCGCGGCCGAAGACGGTGGGCACCACCGGCTGGGAGAAGTAGCGGGTGAGCGTGGTGTCGGCGGCGTACCCGATGAACGGCGCGAAGCGCAGCACCGTCGCGGTGACGTCGGGCCGGCGGCGGCGGAACCCGCGGACGTACCCCTCGATGTCGAGGATGTCGCGGCCGAAACCGCCGCGCGGCACCTCGCGCGGCTCGGTCTCCTCGGTGAAGACGGCCGGATCGCGGAACGACACCCCGTACGCGGCGGTGGACGAGCGGACCACCAGCTTGCGCAGCCGGGGCGCGCGCTGCGCGGCGGCGAGCAACTGCATGGTGCCGATGACGTTCTGTTCCTTCATCCCCGCCCGGCCGCCCTGCTGCGGGTCGGGGGCGGTGACGAGCGCCAGGTGCACCACCGTGTCGACGTCGAGGTCGAGCAGGAGGCCGCCGAGCGAGTCGAGGTGCAGGCGGATCCGTTCGACGTCGGAGAGCAGGTCGGTCAGTTCGGGGTTGGGTGGCGCCGGGTCGACCCCGATGACGCGCTCGATGCGCTCGTCGGCGGCGAGCCGGGCGGCCACGTGGGCGCCGAGCCAGCGACCGACCCCGGTGACGACGACGACCCCCGGGGCACCGGAGGTGTCACCGGGGGTCATGTCGTGCGCCTAGCGCGGCAGGGGGGATCGAGCCGGGACGTCCACGGCCTGATCACCTGAGCCTCCGAGGGTCGACAGTTGGCAAGTGGTGCCGGGTGCCGGGCCAGTGCCCGGCCCCGGTCACTTGCCGAGACGGCGACGCTGGACGCGGGTCTTGCGCAGCAGCTTGCGGTGCTTCTTCTTAGCCATGCGCTTGCGGCGCTTCTTGACCACCGAGCCCATACGACAGCCTTTCGATGCAACGTGCGGGGCGGACCGGACGGCACCACCACGGGTGGCGCCGTGACCGCTTGCGGACAACGGACCGGACCAGCGTGGTGGGCAGGGCACACCAGAGAGCGGTCACGGTCGTGGCCCAGCCTAACCGGAGTGCGTCAGCAGGACCAACGCGCCCCCGTCGATGCCCCTTTTCGTCGCACTCGGCGGACCGGCGCGGCGAGTGCTCAGGCGGACTCCTGGAAGGCGCCCCGGAGGTATTCGTGCACGGCGTGCTCGGGCACCCGGAACGACCGGCCGACCCGCACGGCGGTCAGCTCACCGCTGTGCACGAGGCGGTAGACGGTCATCTTGGAGACCCGCATGACCGTCGCCACCTCGGCGACGGTCAGGAACCTGACATCCGACAGCCGTGCGTCGGACTGCGACCCGGCCATGGCTCACCGACCCATTCCCGTGCCCGGCGCGTGTCACCGGGCAGGTGTTCCCGCCTCGACGAGCGACGCGCGTGTAACCAGTACGGTAGCGGGACGGCTGTGACCTGCGCGATCCCTTCCACCCTTTGATCATGGCGAGACAGCCGTTCACCCGATGTCCACCAGGGCTTTTTCGCCCGGACGGGTGTCTCGTCCGATCCGGCTACTCGACGCGCAGCGCCACCACCTACTCGGCGCGCAGCGCCACCACCGGGTCGAGCCGCCCGGCCCGCTGCGCCGGCACCACGCCGAAGACGATGCCGACCGCCGCGGAGACGCCGAACGCCAGCGCCAGCGACCACCAGGTGATCGCCGCCGGGATCGGCGAGAACGCGTCCACGAGCAGCGCGGTGCCCACGCCCAGCGCCATCCCGGTCAGGCCGCCCACCGAGGTGAGCAGCACCGCCTCCAGCAGGAACTGCACGCCGATGTCGCGGGGGCGGGCGCCCACCGCCTTGCGCAGCCCGATCTCGCGGGTCCGCTCGCGTACCGAGACCAGCATGATGTTGGAGACACCGACGCCGCCGACCAGCAGCGAGATGCCCGCGATGGCCGCCAGCACACCGGTCAGTACGCCCAGGATGTCGCCGAGCACACCGAGGATCTGCCGCTGGGTGACGGCGCTGAACTCGGTGTCCGGGTGCCGGCGGGACAGCTCCGCCACGATCCGGTCACCGAGTTCGTCGATCCGCTCCCGGTCCGGCGCCTTCACCGCGATGCCGTCGATGCGCTGCGTGCCCCACAGCCGTTGCGCCGCCGTCACCGGTACGTGCACCTCGTCGTCCCGGTCCACGCCGAGGCTCTGCCCGAGCGGGGCGAAGACGCCGATCACCCGGAACCGCACGCCGGCCAGCGTGACCTGCTGGCCGAGCGGGTCACGGTCGGGGAACAGCGCCCGGGCCACCGAGTCGCCGAGCACCGCCACCCGGCGGCTGGTGTCCACGTCCGCCCCGGTGAGGTAGCGGCCCCGCGACAGCGACCGGGTGAACACCGACGGGGTGGTCTCCAGGACGCCCTGCACGGTGGTGAAGTCGGAGCGGTTGCCGGCCCGCGCGGTCGCGCCGGAGGCCACCGTGACGGCGACCCGGCCGGGGTCGCCGACCACCCGGGAGACCGCGTCGGCGTCGCTGAGGTCCAGCGGCGAGACCACCGGCGCGTTGCCCACCTCGATCCGGCCCGGCACCACCAGCAGCAGGTTCGAGCCGAGCCCTTCGACCTGCTGCTCGACCTGCTGTTTCGTGCCGGTGCCGATGGCCACCAGGATCACCACCGAGGCCACCCCGATGATCACCCCGAGCATGGTCAGCAGGCTGCGCATCCGGTTGGCCCGCAGCGCGTCCGACGCCACCCGCCACGCCTCGGCCAGCCTCATCCGGCGTCGCCCTCGCCTCGCGGGAGGCGGCCGTCCGACCGGGGAAGGCGCTCCTCGTTCCGGAGGCGCTCCTCGTTCCGCGGAAGGCGCCCGGTGGCTCCGGTGGCGCCACCGGGGCCACCGGGCGGGTGCCCCGGGCCGCTTCCGGACGCGGACCGGGGCTCCGCGCTGGGAGCGGGGTCCAGTGTCGCAGGTACGCCGGAGCCGTCCGACGGCGGTCGATCATGAAGGCTGTCGGACCGGATCAGCCCGTCCCGTACCGCGATGCGCCGGTGCGCCCGGGCGGCCACCTCCTGGTCGTGGGTCACCATCACCAGCGCCACCCCGGACTCGGCGTTCAGCCGTTCCAGCAGCTCCAGCACCGCCTCGCCGGTGGCGCTGTCCAGGTTGCCGGTCGGCTCGTCGGCGAGCAGCACCGCCGGCTCGGTGACCAGCGCCCGGGCGATCGCCACCCGCTGCTGCTCGCCGCCGGAGAGCTGGTTGGGCCGGTGGTGCAGCCGGTGGCCGAGCCCGACCCGGCCCAGCATCGCCGCCGCCCGCTCCCGCCGCTGCCGCGCCCCGACACCCCGGTAGACCAGCGGCAACGCCACGTTGTCCACAGCCGACGTACGGGCCAGCAGGTGGAACGCCTGGAACACGAAGCCGATGGTCTCGTTGCGCAGCGTCGCCAACTCCGGGGCGGTGAGCGTGGTCACGTCCCGCCCGCCGATCACCAGCCGGCCGCCGCTGGGCCGGTCCAGCCCGCCGAGCAGGTGCATCAGCGTCGACTTGCCCGAGCCGGACGGCCCGATCACCGCCACGTACTCGCCCTGGTCGATGGTGAGCGACACCCCGCGCAGCGCGGACACCGACACCCCGTCCAGCTCGTACGTGCGCCAGACGTCGACCGCCTCGACCGCCGGTACGGTCACGGCAGTTCCTGGCCGTCGCGCACCTGGTCGGCGCCGCGCACCACCACCCGGTCACCGGCCCGTACGCCGTCGACGATCTGCACCAGGTCCTGCCCCTGCACGCCCACCGTCACCGGCACCCGGCCGGCCCGGCCGTCGCGCAGCACCCAGACCGCGTCCCGCCCGTCGGCGGAGAACACGGCCGACGCCGGCACCGCCACCGCGTCGGCGGCCTCCCGCACCCGCAGCCGCACCACCGCGTTCATGCCGGGCCGGGGCGCCGGTGCCGCCTCGGCCTCACCGAGGCGTCCGGCACCGAGGTCGAGCCGGACCCGGTAGGTGACGCCGCCCCGCGCCGAGCTGGTGGGCAGCACGTCGACCGAGCGCACAGTCGCGTCGTACGTCGCGCCGGTCACCGCGTCCAGCTCGACCGACGCGGGCACCCCGGCCCGGACCAGCAGCACGTCGGTCTCGTCCACCTCGGCGAGCAGGCCGAGCCGGCCGATGTCCACCACTGTGAGCACCGGCGTGCCGGCGGTGACCCGGCCACCGGCCGGGATCGCGTCGTCCACGCCCGGCGGCGGGCCGCCCTGCCCGCCCGTGCCCAGCGCCGACGGGTCGAGACCGGGCACCGCCGCGCCACCGGCCGCACCGAGCAGCCCGGCCAGGTCGGCCGGCGCCGCCGACCGGGTACCGCCCGGCTGCACCACACCGGCGATCGGCGCGCGCAACGTCAGCGCGTCCACAGTCGCCTTCGCCAGGTCGTACGCCTGCTGGGCCTGGAGTCGTTGCGCGGCCGACAGCGCGCCGACGGCGCTGTTCAGGCCCGCGACGCCGCGCTGCACCTGGGCGACCGCCCGGTCGGCGGCGCGGGCGGCGGACTCGTACTGCCGCTGCGCCGACTGGACCTGGAGCAGCAGCGCGGCGCGTACCTGCGGGTCGCCCACCTTGCCGGCGGCGGCGCGGGCGGCGGCGAACGCCTCGTCGGCGGCCCGGTCGGTGCCGCGCCGGCTGCCGCCCAGGTCGCCCGTGCCGGCGCCCCGCCCGGCCCGCTTCGCCGCACGCAGCGCGTCCCGCGCCTTCGCCAGGCGGTCCCGGGCCGACGGCGAGTCGATCACCGCGAGCACCTGCCCCCGGGTCACCCGCTGTCCCGGCTGGACCCGCAGGCGGGCCAGCGTGCCGTCGGCCGGTGCGGTGAGCGAGGCCGCGGCCCGCGCGGTCACCGTGGCCGGGGCGTCGATCACCTCGCTGACCGGCGCGCGCCCCACCTCGGCGACGGTGACCGCCGGGGCGTCGTCGCCGCAGGACGCGGCGGTCGTGCCGGTCAGCGCGACGACGGCGAGCACGACGGTGACGAGACGGGGGCGGCGGGCCGCGGGCAGCCGCGGCGAGGGAGTGCGGGCCACCCGGCCCATGCTACGACCCGTCGACAGGCGTCGACGTGTCAGCCGACGACGGCCCGGACGTAGGCGACGCAGTCGTCGTGCAGCATCGACCACGGGTCGCCGAACACCTCGTCGGCGGCCTGCTCCGGGGTCCGGCCCTGGTGCACCACGGCCCGGTAGAAGTCCAGCATCCGCTGCTCGCCGTACCTGTCGACCAGATGCCGTACGGCCAGGTAGCCGACGCCGTACGCGCCGCCGACCCGGTCGTCGCTCGCGTCGTCGGCGGGCGCCACCGCGTCCAGCCGCCCCGACCACCCGCCGCGCAGCAGGTCCCGCACCTCGGTCAGACCGTCGTAGCGGTGCACGGGCTGCCCGTCGGCACCGGCGTACTCGGCCAGCCCCTCCACCAGCCACCAGTCCGCGCGGTCGGCGTAGCCCCTGTCGGGCAGCGAGGCGGCGTGGGTCAGCTCGTGCCGGAGCAGGTCGTCGAGGCCGGCCGGGGTGACGATCTGGGCGTTGAGCACCACGTCGTGGCGTCCACCCCCGACACCCACCGCGTAGCCGGCGGTCCACTTTGGCCGCCCGCCGCCGTACCAGCGCTGCCACTCGCCCTTCCCGGCGTAGTAGACGAGGTACCGGTCCGGTGGCCGGCCGCCGATCGCGTACCGGTCCGCGGCCCGGGCGGCGGTCTCGGCCTGTGCGAGCAGACCGGGCAGCCGGCTGCGCTGGGCCGGCGTGGTGGCCACCACCACCCGCTTGCCGACCGCCACCGCCAGGTCGTTCACCTGCCACGGGCGCACGCCCGCCGGGTCCGTCGACGACGGGTCAACGGCGGTCAGCCGAGGCTCCTCCCCCGCCAGCCGCCAGCGCGTGCCCATCTCCACTGTGCTCGGCGCGCAGTCCGGCACCACGAAGCAGTAGCCGACCGTCACCGCGAACCGCCACTCCCCCGGCTTCCCGTCGACCGCCGCCGGCACCCCGTCCGCAGCCGACCGCCAGGTCGTGACCCGCAGTGCCCGCAGCGCCGCGTACCGGCGGCTCAGCGCGGGCCGGGCCGCCGGCTCGGCGATCGCGAGGAAGCTGGCCCGGTCGGCGTCGACGAGCGCGGCGGCCTGCCGGTCGAGCAGCGCGAGCATCCGCTCGCCGAGCCGCCGCTGCGCCGCCGTGCCCGGCTCGTGCTTCGCGGCCGACCGCCCGGCCGCGTCCGGCGCCGACCCCCGCAGGAGTACGCCGGGCACCGCGCCCGCCACCAGGCCGAGCGCGAGTCCGAGCGCGGTCCAGAGCGGCCACCGCCGCCGTTGCCGCACCGTCCGCGCCGGATCCGGCTGCGCCAGGGGTACGGGGTACGGCGCCGGACCAGCGGCGAAGTGCGGCAACGACGCCGCGTCCGGTGCCGGTGCCGGTGCCGGTGCCGGTGCGATGGTGTCGACGGCGGCGTCCACGCCGGCGGAGGTGGCGGCGGTTTCGGCGTGGGTGTCGTCAGCGCGGGCGTCGGCGGCGCGGGCGGCGTCGGCGGCGCGGGCGGCGTCGGCGGCGCGGGCGGCGTCGGC
>NZ_RCVK01000387.1:0-10998 GCF_003667485.1 Micromonospora sp. BL1 | reverse complement strand
GGTTGGGGTTACCCTGATGCCATGTCGGTCACCGCGCACGCGTACCTCGCCCGCCCCGGGCGACCCGCCGTGGTGGCGCGCACCCTGGACGAGCTGACCGGTCCCACCACCGGCATCGTCGAGCTGCCGGTACGCCTGATGTGGAGCAGCGAACGCGCCTTCGACCTGGGCGACCCGGACGAGTTGCTCTGGATGTACGAGAACGTGCTGCGTGAGACGACCCGGGTGGAGGATCTGCGCGAGCTGATCCACGCGGGCACGCTACGCCGGTTGTGGCCGCTGCTCAACCTGCCCCGGGGCGTACGCCTGGCCTGGGAGGGCCGGCACCGGAGCCTGCACCCGGCGTGACCCACCCGCACGACTTCTACCGGCAGGTGGCCCGGGTGGCGCTGGCCGCCGCCGGCCCGCACCGGTTCGTGCTCGGCGGCGGGGTGGCGTGGGCGGTGCACGGCCTGGTCACCCGCCCCACCGAGGACGTCGACCTGTTCGCCGACGTGGAGGGCGCCGCCGCGGCGGCGGCCGACGGGGTACGCGCGGCGCTGGAACGGGCCGGTTACCGGGTGGCCGAGGTGGACCCGGGCGGGCTGGGTGAGGTGTTCGACGGCTTCGACCGGGACCTGCGCGACTTCGTGGTGAGCCGGGACGGCCGGCAGATCCGGCTCAGCCTGGCCCGCCTGGACCGGCACCGCAGCCCGGTGGTGATGGACCTCGGCCCGGTCATGGACGTCCGCGACCTGATCGCCAACAAGGCCGCCGCGCTGGTGAACCGGCGGGAGGTACGCGACTACATCGACGTGTCCGCCGCGCTGGACCGGTACGCGGTCGCGGAGCTGCTGGAGTTGGCCCGGCAGGTCGACCCGGCACTCGACGACGAGGACGTTCGCGCGGCGGGCCGTTACCTCGACGGGCTGGCCGACCGCCGGTTCACCCGGTACGGCCTGGACGCGCCGCGGATCGCCGAGGTCCGCCGCCGGATGGCCGCCTGGCCCCGCTGACGGGGTGCGCCCGAGAGTCGGAGGAACTCCGGCCACGCCGGCCGGGGTCGTCCACGAGTCGGAACGACCCCGGCAGGCGGCGGGGACCAGACGGACGGCGGCCGGACGGGAAGGGACCAGCAGGGACCGGACGGGCCGTCACTTCGTCGGGCGGCCACCCGTGACGCCGAGGATCTCGCCGGTGACGTAGCTGGACTCCTGCGAGGCGAAGTAGACGTACGCGGGCGCCAGCTCGGCCGGCTGACCGGGACGGCCAAGCGGCGTGTCGGTGCCGAACTGCTTGACCTTCTCCTCCGGCATGGTGGCCGGGATCAGCGGCGTCCAGATCGGGCCGGGCGCGACCGCGTTGACCCGGATGCCGCGCTCGGCCAGGTTCTGCGCGAGCGCCTTGGTGAAGTTGGCGATGGCGGCCTTGGTGGTGGCGTAGTCGAGCAGCTGCGGCGACGGGTCGAACGCCTGGATCGACGACGTGTTGATGATCGTCGAGCCTTCCTTCATGTGCGGCACGGCGAACTTGCAGAGCCAGAACATGGCGTACACGTTGGTCTTGAAGACGCGGTCGAACTGCTCGGTGGTGATGTCGTGCAGGCCGTTGTCCTGCGACATCTGGAAGGCCGCGTTGTTGACCAGGATGTCGACGCCGCCGAGGTCGCGTACCGCCTGGTCGACGAGTGCGCGGCAGTTGGCCTCCTCGCGCAGGTCGCACTGGACGGCGACGCCCTTGCGCCCGGCCTGCTCGATCTGGCTGACGGTCTCCCGGGCGTCTTTCTCCTCCTCGTCGCCGAGGTAGGTGACGAGCACGTCGGCGCCCTCGCGGGCGAAGGCGATCGCGACGGCCCGGCCGATGCCGGAGTCGCCGCCGGTGATGACCGCCCGCTTGCCGGTGAGCCGGTCGCTGCCCCGGTACGACTCCTCGCCGTGGTCGGGCTTCGGCCCCATCTCCTGTTCGCTGCCGGGCGGCGTCTGCTGCTGCGCCGGCTGTCCCTCGCTCTGTCCGTACTGCTCGGCCGGGTGCTGCTGGGTGAACTGGTCCTCGCTCATGGATCCGCCCCTACCCCGGTGACCGGCGCGAAAACAGCAGCCTGTGACCGGAGGGGAAACAATTCGGGCCGGTGTGGCGCACGTGACATGTGGTGGTTATGGTGCGCAACGGCGCCCACGAGGCGCGTACCCCCATTCGGAAAGGCACCTCATGACCTCCTCCTCCGGCGCCTCCCGGCGCCAGGTGCTGGCCGTCGCGGCCGCCGCCGCGACCGCTCCCCTGCTGGCCGGCGCGCCCGCCGAGGCGAAGCCGAAGCCGAAGACCTGGGACCTGACGATCCTCGGCACGTCGGACACCCACGGCAACGTCTACAACTGGGACTACTACAAGGACGCCGAGTTCGACGACAGCAAGCACAACGACGTCGGCGTCGCGAAGCTCGCCACCCTGGTCAACCAGATCCGCGCCGAGCGCAAGGGCCGGGCCACGCTGGTCCTGGACGCCGGTGACACCATCCAGGGCACGCCGCTGGCCACCTACTACGCCAAGCAGGAACCGATCACCAGCACCGGTGAGACGCACCCGATGGCCCGCGCCATGAACGTCCTCAGGTACGACGCCGTGACGCTCGGCAACCACGAGTTCAACTACGGCCTGCCGCTGCTGGCGACCTGGATCGAGCAGCTCGGCTTCCCGGCCCTCGCCGCGAACGCGCTCAACGCGAAGACCGGCAAGCCGGCGTTCCTCCCGTACGTGATCAAGGAGGTCAAGCTCGGCGGGCACGGCGCGCCGAAGCTGCGCGTGGGCATCCTCGGCCTGACCAACCCCGGCGTGGCCATCTGGGACAAGGGCAACGTCGAGGGCCGCCTCGTCTTCGCCGACATGGTGGCCACCGCCGCGAAGTGGGTGCCGGAGATGCGCCGCCGCGGCGCCGACCTGGTCGTCATCTCCGCCCACGGCGGGGACAGCGGCACCTCCAGCTACGGCCCGGAGCTGCCGAACGAGAACCCGACCGCGCTGATCGCCGAGCAGGTGCCCGGCATCGACGCGATCCTGTTCGGCCACGCGCACAACGAGGTGCCGGAGAAGTTCGTCACGAACCTCACCACCGGCGAGCGGGTGCTCACCTCGGAGCCGTCGAAGTGGGGCCAGCGACTGACCCGGATGGACTTCACGCTGACCCGGGACAAGGGCCGCTGGACGGTCACCGCCAAGTCGGCCACCACGCTGAACACCAACACCGTGGTCGAGGACCCGGCGGTGCTCGCGGCCGTGCGCGGCCAGCACACCAAGACCGTCGAGTACGTCAACCGGGTCGTCGCGCAGTCGAGCGTGGAGCTGTCCGCCGCCGAGTCGCGGTACAAGGACACGCCGATCCTCGACTTCATCAACCACGTCCAGACCGAGGTGGTCACCGAGGCGCTCGCCGGCGGCGAGTACGCGGGCCTGCCGGTGCTGTCCATCGCCGCGCCGTTCAGCCGTACCGCGGTGTTCCCGCAGGGCGACGTGCGGATCCGCGACGTGGCGGGCCTCTACGTGTACGACAACACGCTGGAGGCGGTCGTGCTGACCGGCGCCGAGGTGAAGGCGTACCTGGAGTACTCGGCGAAGTACTTCAAGACCTTCCCGGCCGGCACCACCGTGGACGTGGAGAACATCAACGACACCACCGTGCCGGACTACAACTACGACGTGTTCTCCGGCGTCGACTACGACATCGACATCGCCAGGCCGGTCGGCGAGCGGATCACCCGCCTGGTGCTGGCCGGCACCGACACCCCGGTTGCGGCGGACGCCCGGTTCGTGGTGGCGGTGAACAACTACCGGCGCAGCGGCGGCGGCAACTTCCCGGGCATCGTGAAGACCCAGGTCTACAACGCCCAGCAGGAGATCCGCCAGCTGCTCATCGACTGGGCGCAGGCCGAGGGCGTCATCGACCCGGCCGACTTCTTCGTGCCCAACTGGAAGCTGGTCCGCGAGGGCGTGCCGGTCTTCTGACAGTGGGGCGACGGGGTCCGGGCGCCTGTCCGGGCCCCGTCAGCCGCCCGCGCGCAGGTGCCACTCCGACTCCCCGCCGACCGGATCCGGGCGGTCCGGCGGGAACTCGGTCTCGGCGGCCTCGATCCGCTCCTCCGGGCTTACCCGGGCCGGCAGTTCGCCGAAGCGGACGTGCCGCAGGAACGCGTACTGCTCGTCGGTGAACGACTCGGCGGATTCGCTCATGACCGCATTGTGCGCCTGCCCGTCCCGTCTCCGCATCAACCGCCTCGGCACGGGTATGCCGCCGCGTCGACCGTCGGCGACGAGGTGGAGGAGACATGCGCGCAGTACGGATGACCGCACCCGGTGTGCTGGAGCACACGGAGGTGCCCACGCCGCAGGCCGGCCCCGGTGAGGTGCTGCTGCGCGTCGGCGCGGTCGGCGCCTGTCACTCCGACCTGCACATCCTCGACGCGCCGGCGGGCGTGTTCCCGATCCCGATGACGCTCGGGCACGAGATCGCCGGCACCGTCGACACGGTCGGCGCCGGGGTCGACGGCTGGTCGCCGGGCGACCGGGCCGCGGTCTACGGCATCATCGGCTGCGGCCGGTGCCGGGCCTGCCTGCGGGGCGAGGAGAACCGCTGCCGGGTCATCCCGGTCGGCGGCATCGGGCTCAGCCGCGACGGCGGGCTGGCCGAGTACGTGGTGGTGCCCGCGTCCCGGCTGCTGCCGGTGGGCGACATGGACCTGACCCAGGCGGCGCCGCTGACCGACGCCGGGCTGACCCCGTACCACGCGGTGGAGCTGGCGCGGCCCCGGCTGCGGCCCGGCACCTCCTGCGTGGTGATCGGCATCGGCGGGCTGGGGCACATGGGGTTGCAGATCCTGCTGGCCACCACCGCGGTACGGATCATCGCGGTGGACACGAACACCGCCGCGCTGGACCTGGCCGGCCGCCTCGGCGCCCACCACACGGTGCAGGCCGGCCCGGACGCGGTGGACAAGATCCGCGAGCTGGTCGGGCCGGCGCCGGACGGCGCGGACGTGGTGCTCGACTTCGTCGGCGCGCAACCCACGATCGACACCGCCCGGCAGGTGGTCGCCACCGGCGGTCAGATCCTGCTGGTGGGCCTGGCCGGCGGCACGCTGCCGGTGCGGCCGGTCGCGGACGAGCCGCCCCCGGTGCCGCTGGAGACCGGTGTGGTGGTGCCGTTCTGGGGCACCCGGGCCGAACTGCACGAGGTGATCGCGCTGGCCCGCGCCGGCCGGCTGCACGCCGACGTGCACACGTTCCCCCTCGCGGAGGCGCCGCAGGCGTACGAGGCGCTGCGCCGGGGCGAGGTGCGGGGGCGGGCGGTCATCGTCCCCTGAGCGGGGGCAGCCGGTCCAGCAGCGCCAGCCCGGCCCGCACCGGCCGCCGGTCGAGCACCTCGGCGAAGCTCGCCCGGCCCTGACAGAACCGGACGAACATCCGCCAGCCGGGCGGGCTCGCCAGCATCGCGTGGAACACGTCGGGCCGCCGCTCGAACACCTCCAGCAGCCGGTGCCCGGCACGCATCTCCGGCGTCAGCCGCCGGTCGACCTCCCGGGCGTACGCGTCGAGGTCACCGGCGGCCACCGCCTCCCCGGCCAGCCGGCCGGAGCGCAGCGCGTAGCTGATCCCCTCGCGGCTCCACGGTTCCAGCAGCCCGGCGGCGTCCCCGGCGACCAGCACCCGGCCGTGCCGCAGCGGGGAGTCCCCGGTGCGGCAGCGGGTCAGGTGGCCGGAGTCGTGCTCCGGGGTCACCCCGGACAGGCCGAGCCGGTCGGTGAAGTCGCGCAGGTAGGCGCGGGTCCGTTCGCCGTCGCCCCGGGCGGCTATGACACCGACTGTCAGCCGGTCGCCCTTGGGGAAGACCCACGCGTAGGAGCCGGGCAGCGGCCCCCAGTCGAGCAGCACCCGGCCGCGCCAGCGGTCCCGCTCGGCGGCGTCCACCGGCAGTTCCAGTTCCAGTCCGAGGTCGACCTGGCGGAAGCGCACCCCGACGTGGCGTGCCGTCACGCCGGACGAGCCGTCCGCGCCGATGACGGTACGGGCGCGTACCGTCTCACCGCCGGCCAGGCGCAGGCGTACCTCGTCGGGGTCCTGCTCGATCGCGCGGACCGCGACGCCCTCGCGGACCTGCGCCCCGGCGGCGACGGCGGCGGCGCGCAGCCGGTCGTCGAACTCCTCCCGGCGGATCATGGCGACCAGCGGCGCCGGGTGCCGGCGGGTGAACGCGCGTCGCCCGTCCCGGGTGAACGTGATCCGGTCGACCCGGTCGTGGGCGGGCACCTCGACGCGGTCGCCGACCTCGGCGAGCGAGGTGCCGATCAGGCCGCCGCCGCACGTCTTGTACCGGGGGTGGGTGGCCCGTTCCACCACGAGCGTGCGGACGCCGGCCCGGGCCGCGGCGTGCGCGGCGGAGAGTCCGGCGGGCCCGCCGCCGACCACGACGAGATCCATGATCACGGGTGCAGCCTAGGGCACCGCCGTGCCGCGCCGCCCGATACGACAGTCGAACGGGTGAGCATCATCGCGGCCCGTCCGGGTAACCGCCGGTCGCCGGCCGTCCGCGGGTCGGGCGGTCCACGCCGAGGAGGGAAGCGATGCCTCAGGTCCAGCTGTCTGCGGTCGAGGAACGGGTCTACCAGGCGGTTTCCGCGCTGGAGGTGCAGGGGCACGTCCCCTACCCGGACCTGATCGCCCAGGAGACCGGGATGACCGAGGAGGAGCTGCGCGAGCCGCTGCACTCGCTCACCGAGCGGGGGCTGCTGCACCGCGAGGACTCCCCGATGTCCGGCCTGGACTTCGGACCCCGGTGGTGCGCGCGCCAGACGGCGTGATCGGGTCGTTTGCCCCACCGGGCACCGGGTAGCGATCGGAGTCGGGTGATCGACGGTCAGTGGGGGGCACGATGAGCGAGGGCCGGTCGTCGACGCCGGTGCAGGACACCGGGTACGACGGCCGGCGCCGCTGGCGTGCGCTGAGCGTCGGCCTGATCGCGGCGTTCATGACGCTGCTGGACGTCAGCATCGTCAACGTCGCGGTGCCCTCGATCGACCGGGCGTTGCAGGCCACGCCGAGCGACCTGCAGTGGGTGCTGTCCGGGTACGCGCTGACGTTCGGCCTGGTGCTCGTGCCGGCCGGGCGGTTCGGCGACGCGCGCGGGCGGCGTACCGCGTTCGTGGTCGGGGTGGGCCTGTTCACGCTCACCAGCGCGCTGGCCGGGCTGGCCCGTTCCCCGGAGTGGCTGGTCGTCGCCCGGCTCGTCCAGGGCGCTGCCGCCGGTGTGGTGAATCCTCAGGTCAGCGGCATGATCCAGGAGTTGTTCCGGGGCGCGGACCGGGGCCGGGCGTTCGGGCTGCTGGGCGCGACGATCGGCATCTCCACCGCCGTGGGTCCGCTGCTCGGCGGGTTGCTCATCGAACTGGGCGGCGCCGAGCACGGGTGGCGGTGGGTGTTCTTCGTCAACATCCCGGTCGGGATCGTGGCGATGCTGCTCGGCTGGCGGCTGATGCCGGCCCGGCCGACAAACCCCGCCGGGCGGGGCCGGCTCGACCCGCTCGGCGTGCTGCTGCTCGGCGCCGGGGTGACGGTGATCCTGCTGCCGCTGGTGCAGCGGGAGCAGTGGCGGGGCCCGGGCAAGTGGCTGCTGATCCCCGTCGGCCTGCTGCTGCTCGCCGGGTTCGCGCTCTGGGAGCACCGGTACGCCCGGCGCGCCCAGCCGTTGTTCGACCTGCGGTTGTTCACGGTCCGCTCGTACACGCTCGGCGCGCTGATCGGCCTGATCTACTTCGCCGGGTTCACCGCGATCTTCTTCATCTTCACGCTCTATCTCCAGATGGGGCTCGGCTACAGCGCGCTCGTGGCCGGCCTGGCGATCACCCCGTTCGCGCTCGGTTCGGCGCTCGCCTCCGCGCTGGGCGGCCGGGTGGTCACCCGGTACGGCCGTCCGCTCGTCGCGATCGGGCTGCTGGCGGTGGTGGCCGGCCTGGTCGCGACCGACCTGGTGCTGGCCGGTGGGCCGCACGAGAACGTGCCGTTGCGGACCGCGCTGCCGTTGCTCGTCGCCGGGCTGGGCAGCGGCCTGGTGATCGCGCCGAACCAGACGCTCACGCTGTCCGAGGTGCCGGTGCCGATGGCCGGCAGCGGCGCCGGGATGCTCCAGACCGGGCAGCGCATCGGGTCGGCTGCCGGCATCGCCGCGGTGGGCGCGCTGTTCTTCTCGACGCTCGCCGCCGACCGCGGCGACTGGAGTACGGCGTTCCGCCACTCACTGCTGCTCGCCGCCGGGATCATCGTGCTGGCGCTCGGCGCCGCCGTGGCGGACATCGTGCTCGGTCACCGGCGCTCCGCGGGCCGCTCCTGATCGGCGGCGGGCAGCAGGACGGTGGTGAGCAGCCGGCGGGTGCGGCCGGGGCCGGGGCCCAGCGCCGCGTACTCGGCGAACAGGTCGCGGAACCGGGTGACGAACTCGGCGGTCTCGGCGTCGGTGGCGTGGAACGCGTTCTGCCGGTAGCCGGCCACGTCGCGGGCCAGGTCGCCGCCGCCGGCGTCGAGGTAGCCGTCGAAGTCGGCGAGCAGGCCCGCGACGAAGGTGAGGAACGCCTGGCGGTGCCGCTGCGGGCTCATGGCCCGGGCCTCGTCCGGGTCCACCGACGCGGCGGCCTCGTGGAGCCGGTAGCTGCGCTCGACGGCGCCGCGGGCCCGCCGCTCCCCCACCGTGTGCAGCACGCCGTGGTCGGCGAGCGTGGCGACCTGCCGGTAGAGCGTGGCCGGTGGCACGTCGCTCAGCGCTGCGCGCAGGTCGGTGGTGGTGAGCGTGCGGCCGCCCAGGAACGCCTGGACGATGCGCAGCCGGATCGGGTGCAGCAGCAGCTCCACGGTGTCGAGTGCCACAGGGGCTCCCCTTTTTGTTATCGCCTCCGGTAATGTTCTCACTGACGATAACAGAACTGAGGAGTTCGCCGATGGCCACCATCGACATCACCGCCGACCGCATCGACGTCCGTCTCACCACCGCCGAGAAGATCTGGGCCCTGCGCGGCGACCTGTCGTTCCCCCGCTCCGCCGTCAGCGGCGCCGTCGTCGTACCGGACGGCGCCCGCGCCACCCGCGGCATCCGGGCGCCCGGACTCGGCGTGCCCCGCACGCGCAACGTCGGCACCTGGCGCGGCAGGGCCGGCAAGGAGTTCGTCAGCGTCCGCGGCGGCCAGCCGGCCGTCCGCATCACCCTCACCGGCCAGGCGTACGACTCCCTGCTCATCGGCACCGACGACGCCCCGGCCCTGGCCGCGGCGGTGCTGCGGTGACCGTCGACCGCGCGCTCGCCGTCGACACGGGCGGGCAGCGGTTGTCCGGCACACTCACGCTGCCCGACGGCGCCGGGCCGCATCCGGTGGCGCTGCTGCTGCCCGGCTCCGGGCCGATCGACCGCGACGGCGACCACCGCCGCCTGCCCCTGGGCATCCAGCGGCACCTGGCCGTCGCGCTGGCCGGCGCCGGGTTCGCGGTCGCCCGGTACGACCGGCGGGGCGTCGGCGAGAGCAGCGGCGAGTTCCTGCGTACCGGCTTCCACGACAACGTCGACGACGCGGCCGCCGTGCTCGCGGCGCTGCGTGCCGACCCGGCCGTGGACGGCGGGCGGCTGTTCCTGGTCGGGCACAGCGAGGGCGCGCTCACCGCTGTCGCGCTCGCCGCGCGCGGCGTACCCGTGGCCGGCCTCGTCCTGCTCTCCGCGCCCGGGCGCACCGGCGCCGATGTGCTGCGCCGGCAGGCCGCGCGGCTGCTGCCCACCCTGCCCGCGCCGGTACGCCTCGTGCTCCGGCTCACCCGCACCGACCTGGTGGCGAAGGTGGCCCGCAACCACGAGAAGATCCTCGCCACCGACAAGGACGTGGCGTGGATCGGCGGGCAGCGGCTCAACGCCCGCTGGTTCCGGGAGTTCCTGCGCTACGACCCCCGGCCGGACCTGGCCCGCGTCGACGCCCCGATCCTCGCGCTCACCGGCGACAAGGACCTCCAGACCGACCCGGCCGACCTGCCGGTCATCGCGGCGCACGCGGGCGGACCGGTGCAGACCCGGGTCCTGCCGGACGTCACCCACGTGCTGCGCCGCCAGCCCGGCCCGCCGTCGCTGCGGGCGTACCGGGACGAGGCGAAGCAGCCGCTGGACCCGTCGGTGGTCGAGCCGGTGCTGTCGTGGCTCGCCGCGCACAGCGGTTGAGGACACGCGAGAGGTCGGCACCCGCTCCGGGTGCCGACCTCTCGTCAGGTCTTACTTGTTCCAGTGCTCGGCGACGATCTCGGCGGCCTGCTTCTCCCACTGCGCGTACGCGTCGGGGTAGGCGCTGACCTGCACGGTCTGCGCGGCCTCGGTCAGCGGCATGTCCTGCCAGCCGTCGACCTGCTTGAGGCCCTTGAGGAACGCCAGCGTCGAGTACTCGGGGTCGGTGATCTGCTCCGGCGTGCCCCAGCCGCTGGACGGCCGCTGCTGGAACAGGCC
The DNA here is from genome assembly GCF_003667485.1 of Micromonospora sp. BL1. Classification (NCBI taxonomy): domain Bacteria; kingdom Bacillati; phylum Actinomycetota; class Actinomycetes; order Micromonosporales; family Micromonosporaceae; genus Micromonospora; species Micromonospora sp. BL1. The sequence goes on along the minus strand of NZ_RCVK01000387.1, from coordinate 512 downwards.
CAGCGAGTCGTGGTCGTTGCGGTCACCCAGGTGACCCAGGTTCTCCAGCTTCGACTCCTGCAGCGCGGTGGCGATCGAGATGACCGCGGCGCGCTCGGGCAGGCCCGCCTTCTTGGTGGCCGCGATGATGGCCTTGGCGTTGGCGAGCTGCTCGTCGTTCAGGTCCACGTGCGACTGCGCGCCCTGCGGGCTCACGCCCTGGACCGCGACGGCGGCCGGCGTGGTGGTCTCCGCCGCGTGGGCGGCGACCGGACCGGCGAATACGCCACCGGTGAAGGCGAGACCGGCGATACCGAGGATGCTCTTGCGCAGGATCGTGTTCATGATGGGCTCCGTTCGGGGGTCGACGCGTCCGGGGGTGGACGCGTGGGCACCGTCAGGCGCTCAAGGGGATCTCGGGGGTCCGGCAGCGCGGGGCGTGCCGGGTGCATCTGCAACGACCGGCGGCCCGGGGTTGTTCCCGCCGGGGGGGCGCTCGGCTGGCGCCGCTCCGGTCGCGCACCGGGTTACAA
>NZ_RCVK01000397.1:0-11013 GCF_003667485.1 Micromonospora sp. BL1 | reverse complement strand
GAAGAAGATGCCGTTGACGATGCCCTCGACGGCCTGGTCGATCGGGGCGTCGTCGAAGACGATGTTCGCGGCCTTGCCGCCCAGCTCCAGCGTGAGCTTCTTGCGGGTGCCGGGGACCGAGCGTGCGGTGATGGACGTGCTGTGGGACGCGGCGCCCGCCTCGTCGGGTGGTGTGACGGTGCGCGAGGTCGCCGACGCCCTGGACGGCCGCGAACTCGCCTACACCACGGTCATGACCGTGCTCGACCGGCTCGCCGGCAAGGGCATGGTGCAGCGCGAGCGGGAGGGGCGCGCCTGGCGTTACCGCCCGGCCGCCACCCGCGAGGCGCACATCGCCCAGCTCATGCTCGAAGCCCTCGACCTCGGCGGCAGCCGGGACGCCGCACTCGTGCGCTTCGCCCGTTCGGTGACCGGCACGGAGGCGGACGTGCTCCGCGCCGCGCTCGGCGCCGAGGCCGGGGCGACGGTCGAGGACGGACCGGCCGGCCGGGTCGAGAACCCCCGGCCCGTTCGGCCGGCGCTCGACGAGGCGACGGACCGGTAGGGCGGCTGCCGTGGCGTACGCCCTGCACTTCGCCGCGATCATCCTGGCCTGCTGGCTGACCGCGCAGGTCCTCGCCGCCGCGCGCTGGACCTGGCGGGCGCCCCGGGTGGCGATCCTCTGCTGGCAGGCGGTCGGGCTGGCGCTCGGCCTGTCCGCCATGGGGCTGCCGATGGCGTTGGGGCTCGACGCGTACGACCGGGCGACCGGGTACGCGCTGCTGGCCCTGGCCGACGACCTGGCCCACGGCACGCTGCCCGCCGGGGTGGGCGCGGTGCACCTCAGCCTGGTCGGTGTCGGTCTCGGCATCGGCGTGGTGCTGCTCACCACGACGGTACGCAGCCTGCACGGGGCGGTCCGCGCCCAGCGCCGGCACCGGGAGCTGCTGCACCTGGTGGCCCGGCGTGACCCGACGGTGCCCGGCGCGCTGGTGCTCGACCACCCGAGCGCGGCGGCGTACTGCCTGCCCGGGGTGCGTCCCCGGGTGGTGGTGAGCGCGGGCACGCTCGACCTGCTCGACCCGGCCGAGCTGGCAGCGGTGCTGACCCACGAGCGCGCGCACGCCCAGGAGCGGCACGACCTGGTGCTGCTGCCGTTCACCGCGCTGTGCCGGGCGCTGCCCTGGTTCCGGTGGGTGCGGGACGCGCACGCGCGGGTGGCGTTGCTGGTCGAGATGCGCGCCGACGACAAGGCCCGGGAGCTGCACGCGGACGCGCCGCTGGCCGGTGCGCTGCGCCGGTTCGCCGCCGCCGAGCACCGGGTCCAGCCGGCCGGCACGCTCGGACTCGGCGACCGCGACCTCGACGTACGCGTGCAGCGGCTGCTCGTCGCGGACCGTCCGCCGCGGGTGCTCGGCGCGATGGCGCTGGCCGTCGCCGGCACGCTCGTCTCCCTGCCGTTCGCCCTGTTCCTGAGCTGACCTCGCCCCCTACGGGACTTATCCGGGTTCGCGCGCCCCTATAGGTAGCCAGGCTACGTGTAGGTTGGCTACGACAAGAGAGCCAACCCATGGGAGGACGACAGTGGACCCGCTGCTCCTCGCCCGCCTCCAGTTCGCCACCACCACCTCGATCCACTTCCTGTTCGTGGCGGTCACGCTCGGCCTGGTCACGCTGCTGGTCGGGTTGCAGACGGCCGGCTACCTGACCGGCAAGCCGGTGTACGAGCGGCTGACCCGGTTCTGGGGCCAGCTCTACGTGATCAACTACGTGCTCGGCATCGCCACCGGCATCGTCATGGAGTTCCAGTTCGGGCTGAACTGGAGCGGGCTGTCGCGCTACGTCGGGAACGTGTTCGGCGCGCCGCTGGCCATCGAGACGCTCGTGGCGTTCTTCCTGGAGTCCACGTTCCTCGGCATGTGGATCTTCGGGTGGCACCGGTTGCGGCGCGGCGTGCACCTGGCGCTGCTCTGGGGCGTGGCGATCACCGCGTACGCCTCGGCGTTCTGGATCATGGTGGCGAACGCCTGGCTGCAGAACCCGGTCGGGTACGAGGTCCGCGACGGCGTCGCCCACCTCACCGACTTCGGCGAGCTGCTCACCAACCCCACGTTCGGCATGGCGTTCGGCCACGTCGTCTCGGCGAGCCTGGTCACCGGCGGCCTGCTGATGGCCGCGGTGAGCGCCTGGCACCTGCTCCGGCGCACCCCCGACTACGCGCTCTTCCGCACCTCGCTGCGGCTCGGCCTGGTCACCGCGGCGCTCTCGGTCAGCATGCTCCAGGGCTTCGGCTTCGCCCAGTTCGGCCCGGTCGCGCAGCTCCAGCCGACCAAGTTCGGCGGCGGCCCCGATCGCGACGCGCTCGTCGCCGACTGGACCGCGCGGTTCGGCCCCGGCGACTGGGAACCACCGGTGCTCTCCAACGTCGGCCTCGGCTTCATGATCCTGATCGGCTTCACGCTCGGCGCCCTCTGGCTCCTGCTGCCGCTGCTCTGGCGGGACTGGATCATCCGGCTGAAGGTGCCGCTCTGGCTGATCCTGCTCGGCCTGCCGCTGCCCTTCGTGGCGATGCTGCTCGGCTGGATCGCCCGCGAGGTCGGCCGCCAGCCCTGGGCCGCGTACGGGCTGCTGCCCACCGCGCAGGCCGTCTCGCCGGTCCCGCCCGGGCTGATGCTCACCTCGCTGATCGGGTTCAGCCTGCTGCTCGGCGCGCTCGCGGTGACCAACTGGGTGCTGCTGGCCCGGCACGCCGCCCGCGGGGCGCACGACCCGGCGCTCGGCCGGCCGCCCGCGCACGACACCGACGCCCACCACCAGCCCGTGTCCGTCTGAGGGAGCCCGCCGTGGAACTCGCCTGGTACGCCCTGCTCGGCCTCTTCTTCGCCGCCTACCTCGTGCTGGGCGGCTACGACTACGGCGTCGGCCTGCTGCTGGCCCGGCGTGGCCCGGCACCGGGCAGCCGGGCCACGCTCACCGCGCTCGGGCCGTTCTTCCTCGGCAACGAGGTCTGGCTGGTGGCCGCCGTCGGCATCCTGTTCGGCGCGTTCCCCCGGCTGGAGGGCGAGCTGCTCTCCGGCTTCTACCCGGCCGTGCTCGCCGCGCTGGCCGGGGTGGTGCTGGTGACCGCCGGGGTGCAGTTGCGCAGCCGCCCGGCCTCCGCCGCCGCTCGTGCCCGCTGGGACCGGGTGGTGGTGGTCGGCTGTCTGCTCGCGGCGCTCGGCTGGGGCGCGCTGCTCGCCGGGTTGCTCCAGGGCGTGCCGTTGAGCGCGGACGGCCACGTGGTCGGTGTCGGTCACCTCGCCACCCCGTTCGTCGCCGCCGCCGGGCTGGCGCTGCTCGCACTGGTGGCGGTGCACGGTGCGACGTTCCTCACGCTCCGGCTGCCCGCCGCCGACGCGCCGGCGCTCGCCCGGCTGGCGAGCGGCCTGGTGCCCGCCGCGCTCGTCGCCGTCGCCTCGGCCACCGTCCTGGGCATGCTCTCCGATCGGGTACGCGCCGCGGTGGCGCGCCCGGCTGCGGCCGTACTCCTGCCGTTGGCGCTCGTGGCGGCGCTGCTGGCGGCCCGTGCGGCGCTGCGGCGGGGGCGGGCCGGGATCGCCTTCGCGGCGACCGCGACGGCGCTGGCGCTTCCGGCGCCGCTGATCGGAGCCGCGCTCTGGCCCCGGATCCTGGTCTCCACCACCGATCCGGCGGCGTCGCTGACAGTGGCCGAGGCGGCCGCCAGCCGCCCGACGCTGGCCCTGTTGGGATGGCTCGCGTTACCGCTCCTGCCGGCCCTACTAGGCTTTCAGGCGATGTGCTGGTGGGTTTTCCGGGGACGGATCGACGGCAGGGCACCGGTGTACTGGTGAACCGCCGCCCGTTCGACCCGCGTCTGCTGCGTCGGGTCCCCGCGGCCCGGCGCGACCTCGCCGTGCTCGCGGTGCTGGGCGGGCTCACCGCGCTGCTGGTGATCGCCCAGGCCACCGCGCTGGCGACGCTGCTGGCCACGGCGTTCGACGGGCGGCTGCACCGGCCGGCGCTGGCCGGTTTCGTGGCCGCTGTCGCCGGGCGGGCGCTGGTGAGCTGGGCGCAGGGCACCGTCGCGGCGCGGGCCGCCGCGACGGTCAAGGCGGCGCTGCGCGCCGACCTGCTCGGCGCGGTCGGTCGGCACGGGCCCACCTGGGTCGCCGGGCAGCGGGCCGGGCAGCTCGCCACCCTGGCCGGGCGCGGGCTGGACGCGCTCGACCCCTACTTCACCGGCTACCTGCCGCAGCTCGTCCTGAGCGTCACCGTGCCGGTGGCGGTGCTGGCCCGGATCGTGTTCGCCGACTGGAGCTCGGCGCTGATCATCGCGCTCACCATCCCGCTCATCCCGATCTTCGGCGCGCTGCTCGGCTGGCAGGCGCAGGCCGCCACCGAACGGCAGTGGCGCCGGCTGTCGCTGCTCGGCGGGCACTTCCTCGACATGGTGGCCGGGCTGCCCACGCTGCGCGCGTTCGGCCGGTCCAAGGGGCAGGTCGACGTGGTACGCCGGATGGCCGACGGCCACCGCCAGGCCACCATGAAGACGCTGCGCATCGCGTTCCTGTCCGCGCTGGTGCTGGAACTGGTCGCCACGCTGTCCGTCGCGCTGGTCGCGGTGCCGGTCGGCATCCGGCTGCTCGGCGGCGGCCTCACGCTCTCCACCGCGCTGCTGGTGCTGCTGCTCACCCCGGAGGCGTACCTGCCGCTGCGCGCCGCGGGCAGCCGGTTCCACGCCAGCATGGAAGGGCTCACCGCGCTGGACGAGGCGCTCACGCTCTCCGCCGCCGACGCACCCGCCACCACCGCCGAGCCGCGCCGGCCCGCGCCGGGCGGCCGGGGCGAGATCCGGTTCGAGGGCGTCACAGTCGCGTACGACCGGACCACCGCGCTGCGCGACGTCACGCTGACCATCCGGCCCGGCGACCGGGTGGCGATCATCGGACCCAGCGGCGCGGGCAAGAGCACGCTGCTCAACCTGCTGCTCGGCTTCGTCGCACCGACCTCCGGCCGGGTCACCGTCGACGGGGTGGACCTGGCCGGCGTCGACCTCGACACGTGGCGGCGCGAGCTGGCCTGGGTGCCGCAGCGGGCGCACCTGTTCGCCGGGTCGCTCGCCGACAACATCCGCCTCGGCGCGCCGGACACCCCGGATGCCGCGCTCGCCGCGGCGGTCACCGGAGCCGCGCTGGACGAGGTGGTCGACGCCCTGCCCGACGGGCTGGACACCCGCCTCGGCGAGCGCGGCCACGGCCTGTCCAGCGGGCAGCGGCAACGCGTCGCGCTGGCTCGCGCGTTCCTCCGGGACGCGCCGATCGTGCTGCTCGACGAGCCGACCGCGCGGCTGGACAGCGCCAGCGAGGCGGTGGTGCTGGACGCGACCCGGCGGCTGGTCGCCGGGCGTACCGCGCTGCTCGTCGCGCACCGGCCCGCGCTGCTCGCCGACGCCGACCGGATCCTGCGCGTCGAGGACGGCCGGGTCACCGAACTGCACGCGACCGCCACCGGCCCGGGAGTGTCCCGATGAGCCCCGTCTCCCCCGCCTGCCCGGTGGTGGCCCGGTGACCGCCAGCGACGGCGTGACGCCGGTGGGCCGCGAGCCGGCCGGGCCGACCGGGGTTCCGGTCGCCCCCTCCGGCGCACCGGAACCGCCCGCGCCTGCCCGCCCCGGCGCCGAGCGGGCGGTGCTGCGACTGGCCCGGCCGTACCTGAGCCGGCTGCTCGGCGCCGGGCTGCTCGCCGCCGCGACCGAGTTCGCCGGCCTGGCGCTGATGGCCACCGCCACCTGGCTGCTGATGAGCGCCGCCGGCCGGCCTCCGCTGGACCGGCTGACGGTGGCCATCGTCGCGGTCCGGGCACTGGCGGTCAGCCGGGGCGTGTTCCGGTACACCGAACGGCTCGCCGGGCACGACGCCGTCCTCCGCATGATCACCGACGTGCGGGCCCGCGTCTTCGCCACGCTCGCCGCCCGGCGCGAGACCGGCCGCCGTACCGGGGACGCGCTGAGCCGCCTGGTCTCCGACGTGGAGGCCGCCCAGGACCTGCTCCTGCGCGTCCTCGTGCCCGGCGCGGCGGCGGCACTGGTCAGCGTGCTCGCGGTCGGCGTCGCCGCGCTGATCTCACCACCGGCCGCCGGGGTGCTCGCGCTCGGCCTGCTCGTGGCGGGCGTGGCGCTGCCCGCGCTCGCCACCCGGATCACCCGCCGCGCCGCCGACGAGGTGGCCCCGCTGCGGGGCGCGCTCGCCGTGGACGCGGTCGACCTCACCCACGGCGCCGCCGACCTGGCCGCGTTCGGGGCGACCGGCGCCGCGCTCGCCGCCGCCGACGAGCGGGCCGGACGGCTGGCCCGGCTGGAACGCCGGCTCGCCGCGACCGGCTTCGCGGTGGACGCGCTCGGCGTCCTCGTCGGTGGCGTCACCGCCGCCGCCGTGGTGGTCGTGGCGCTGCGGGCCGAGGTCGGCGGCGTGCTGGTCGGCGTCCTCGCGGTCGGCTCGCTCGCCGCCGTGGAGGTGGCGCTCGCGCTCGTCGCGGCGGCCCGCCAGCGCACCCAGCTACGGGCCGGGCTGGCCCGCGTCGCCGACCTGCTCACCGAACCCGCCACGGCGACGCCGCAGCCCGCGCCGGAGTCCCGGACCGACGGCCACGACGTGCGGTTCTCCGACGTGACGGTCCGCTACCGGGCCGGTGCCGCCCCCGCTCTGGCCGGGTTCGACCTCGATCTGCCGGCCGGCCGCCGGGTGGCGGTGGTGGGGCCGAGCGGCGCCGGCAAGAGCACGCTCGCCGCGGTGCTCACCGGCGCGGTACGCCCCGACACCGGCCGGGTCACGGCCGGCGGCGTGCCGGTGTCCGAGATCCCGGCCGAGCACCTGCCCCGGGTGGTCGGCGGCCTGTTCGCCGAGGCGTACGTCTTCCACGCCACGGTCAGGGAGAACCTGCTCCTCGGCCGTCCGGACGCCACCGAGGCGGACCTGACCGCCGCGACCCGGGCGGCCGGCCTGCTCGACTGGGTACGCGAGCAGCCCGACGGCTGGGACACGGTGGTCGGCGAGCAGGGCGGACAGCTCTCCGGCGGGCAGCGGCAGCGGCTCGCGCTGGCCCGGGCGCTGCTGGCCGCCCCGCCGGTGCTGGTGCTCGACGAGCCGACCGAAGGGCTCGACCCGGCGGCCGCCGACGCGGTGCTGGACTCCGCGCTCGCCGCCACCCCGGCCGGGCACTCGGTGGTGCTGATCAGCCACCGGCTCAGCGGCCTGGCCGGGCTGGACGAGATCGTGGTGCTCGAAGGCGGCCGGGTCGTGCAGCGCGGCCGGCACGACGAGCTGGTGGCACGCCCCGGCTGGTACCGGGAGCAGTGGCTGCGCCAGGAGGCCGCCGAGCGCGGCTACCTGGCGATCACGCCCTGACGCCCGGCCGATCGGGGTTTTCCCTGACGCGGGTGTCGCCCGTCGGTGGCAGGCTTGGCCGCATGCTGGTGCATGAGGAGGCAGTGGTCGACCGCCGGCTGCACGAACTGTCCGCGCGGTTGCACGGGCCGAACCGGCTCAAGGCCGACCTGCTGGCCGAGGCGCGGCACGCGCTGGAGGACGCCGTCGAGGCGTACCGGGACGGGGGCCTGCCGCGGGCGGAGGCGCAGCGGCGGGCGGTCGCCGAGTTCGGCAGCGACGCCCAGCTCGTGCCGGGTTTCCAGGCCGAGCTGGCCGTCGGCGCGCTACGCGGGCTGGCGCTGCGCACGCTCGTGGTGGCGGTGGTGCTCATCGCCGCCGGTGACCTGACCTGGCAGGGGTCGAGCTGGAGCGGCGGTCCGCCGCCACCGCAGAGCTACCTGCTGCTCTCCGCCTCGCTGAACGGCATCTGGGGTGTGGTCGCCGCGTTGGCGCTGATCGCGCTGCTGGTCGGCCCGCTCGCCGCCAAGTGGGGATCACCGTGGCTCGTCCGCTCGGCGCGGCTGATCGGTCTCGGTCTGACCGGCAGCCTGCTGCTCGGCGCGGTCGCCGGGGGCGCGCTGTTCGGCTGGTCGATCGGGCTGTGGGACGCCGCGCTCACCTGGCCTCCCCTGATCATCGGGATGGTGGTGGTCTCGGCGGCCTGGTTCGCCCTGGCCCGGGCGGCCCGCTGCTGGGTGCTCGCCGACCGCCGGCTGGCAAGCTGAGCGACCCGCCGCCGGCCGGTCCTCGGGCGGCCCCGGGGCGGCCGCCGGGCGCGGTCAGGCCGGTGCGATGGGCGGCTCGTCCGCGCCGAGGAACCGCCCGACGGTGGCGCTGAACTCGTGCCAGCCGGCCCGCTCCCCGGCCAGCGCCCGGCCGCCGGCATCGGTCAGCTCGTAGGTGCGGCGCTCCCGGCCGTTCACGGTGCTCCAGGTGCTCGCCACCAGCCCGGCCCGCTCCAGCCGGCGCAGCGCCGGATAGATGGTGCCGGTCGGCAGATCCAGCGTGCCGCCGCTCCGGGCACGCAACGCCTCGATGATCGCGTAGCCGTGCAGCGCGCCCCGTTCCAGCACGGCGAGCAGCAGCGCGTCCAGGTGTCCGTGCAGCGCCTGCGCCTTCATGCGTAGCAACGCTACTTGTCGCGCGGCCGGGACGCCAAGGGGTGCGACTCCCGGTCGGAACCGTCGCCCACTAGGGTATGTGCGCAGAGTCACTCGGCGGCGCGACGCCGTCGGGTGGGCAACCCGAACGCACACGGAGGTCAGCGTGGCCCGCCAGTCGCCCCAACGGCCCGACGCCGACGAGCCCGAGCTCGACGACACCGACGCCGCCGCCGCGGCCGACGAGGTCGAGGAGGACCGCCCGCCGGCCGACCGCGCGCTCTGGGAAGACGTGCGGATCGACCCGGTGGAGATCGCCCTGCCCTCCGGCACCGGATTCACGCTGCGGGCGTACCGGCAGGCGCGCGAGCTGACCCCGACCGACGTCGCCGAGCGCGACCAGGACGACCCGTTCCTGGCCCGTCGCCAGGTCGTCGAGACCGAGGACGACGAGGAGGTGGTGATCCTCGACGAGGAGTTCGCCGCCCTCTCCGCCGAGGAGGACGACGAGGACGAGGAGAAGGACGCCAAGGCCCGCCGCAAGGACAAGGCCGGCGCCTCGGACGACGAGAAGGCCGAAACCGAGACCGAGGACGACGCCGAGGACGAGGACGAGGACGAGGACGACGAGGCGGGCGACGAGGAGGTGCCGGTCTTCCTCACCCACAAGGGCCGGCTCCTGCTGTTCAAGACCCCGGAGTCATTGGTCACTTTCATCCGTTCCGGTGCGCCCAACGACCTGTCCCAGCTGGACAGTTGGAATGAACTGTCCGAACGGCTGGAGCCGGCCGACATCGCCCCGCTGGACGAGGACACGTACGAGCTCGACCTGGTGGTGGAGAACCTGCGCGGCGGCCACGACGCGTGGGACCACGAGCTGCTCATCGAAGCCGGTGAGATCGCCCGTGACCTGGCGTACGCCCTGCGGCTACCCGCCGTGCTGGACATGCTCTCCTCCGGCTCCAGCCTGGACGACCTGGACGAGGCGCTGCGCGCTTCCGTCAACGGTGGCGTCGGTGGTTTCCTGGGTCGTCGCCGGCTGAAGAAAATCGGGGCACAAACCGCAAGCTTGGGTTGGCGCACCATTGTCGGCAAGATCTCTGCGGTTGTGGACTGGCGCGACTGACCCGAAGCGGGGAGCATCAGTCTCTGGCAGAGCAAGACCTGTGTCCCGGGAGGAGGACGACGCCGTGGCGCTCGTGCGCGTGTACTGCGGTCTGGCCTCGGCAGATCCGGCCGACCGAACGGCTTCGGCCGGAACGACGCTGACGTCCGCTGTGGTCGACGACGCAGGCCGTCTGCTGCACGTCTGCGAGATCGGTGACGATCCCGCCGGTTACGCCCGGCTGGTCGCGCTGCTGGTGGAACGGTCCGGCGGTCCGAGCGGCGCGGCCATCGCCGCGGACAGCGACGACCACATCGTCACCTCGCTGCTCAGCGCCGCCGGCCGGCCGCTGGCGATCGCGGACGACGACTCGGTCGACGACTTCGCCGAGCGCTTCGCCGACGACGACTCCCTGGAGGAGATGAACTCCCCGCCCGCCGAGCGCCGCGCGGTCGGGCTGGCCCGCGCGCTCCAGGCCGGCGCGCTCTCCGCGGTGACCCTCCCGGCGCCGCGTGAACTCGCCGGATACACGCAGGTCCTGGCCGCGCACGCGGCGCTGGCGAGCGGCCGGCACTCGGCCGCGGTGACGCTGCGCGAGGTACTCCGCGAGCTCTACCCGGCCGCGCTGCGGGCCTACCCGGATCCTGCCGACCGGGTCGCCCTGGCCGTCCTCGACGCGCTGCCCGAGCCGGGGATGCTCACCGGCCCCGCGGGCCGTGGTGGCCGGGACGGCGCGCTGGCCGCCGACGCGGTCGTCGCGCAACTGGCTGGCGAGGGCGTGGCCGACGCCGACGACGTCTCCGACGCGGTGACCGCGCTGCGCGTAGCCATCTCCGAGACGCCCCGGCGGGCCACCGTCAACCGCACGCTCACCGCGGCCGTCGCCGAGACCGTGCGCCAGGCCGTCGCCTCGGTCCGGACCTGCGACGCCGGCTGCGACGCGCTCGTCGGCGCGCTCGCCGAACGCACCGCTCCCGCCCCCGCGACCGGCCGCCGGGCCGCCGCCCGACGGGGAGAGCAGGTCGACGAGCTGGCTTCGACGTCGGCGACCGACCTGCGTCCGGTGCGTTCGATCCCACCGGAGCCGATCGCCGAGCCCCACCGTGGACGTCCCGAACCGGCCGGCGCACCCGAGCCGACCGGCCGTCGCGGCCGCCCCGAGCCGGTCCCCGGTGGGCGGCGCAGCCGTCCGGAGCCGCTGTCCGGTGCGGCCGCCACGACGACGCCCCGGCCGCTCGGCCCGCCACCGGTCGCACCCGCGCCGGTGACGCCGCCGCCGGTCGCCCCGGCCCCGGTCACGCCCGTCGCCCCGGCTGCCGCACTGGGCCGGCCGTCCTCGGCTCCCCCGGCACGGCCCGAGCCGACCGGCGCGCCGCTGCCGTCGCGGGTGGACGGCCCCACCAAC
>NZ_RCVK01000386.1:0-11024 GCF_003667485.1 Micromonospora sp. BL1 | reverse complement strand
ACCCGGGCGAGCCCACCTCCCCCACCCGGCCGAGGCCGGCTCCGGGTCAGGCGAGGAGGCCGGCGTCGCGGGCGGCGCGCAGGCTGGGCTTGATGCGGTGGGTGGGGCCGACCTGGGCGGCCACCGCGTCGAGCGTCTTCAGGCCCTCCCCGGTGTTGAACACGACCGTCTCGGCGGCCGGGTCGAGCCGGCCCGACTCGACCAGCTTGCGCAGCACCGCGACCGTCACGCCGCCGGCCGTCTCGGCGAACACCCCGGTGGTACGGGCGAGCAGCCGGATGCCGGCGCGGATCTCGTCGTCGTCGGCGTAGTCCATCCAGCCGCCGGTACGGCGGACCGCCTCCAGCGCGTACAGCCCGGCGGCCGGGTCGCCGATGTTCAGCGACTTGGCGATGCCGGCCGGCTTGACCGGCGTGATCGTGTCGGTGTCGCCGTGCAGCGCGGTGGCGATCGGGTTGCAGCCGGCCGACTGCGCGCCGAACACCTTCCAGCCGCCGGCCGGCGCCTCGACCAGCCCGATCTCGACCAGCTCGGCGAACGCCTTGTCGATCTTGGTGAGCAGCTCGCCGCTGGCCATCGGGATGACCACCTGGGCCGGGATCCGCCAGCCGAGCTGCTCGGCCACCTCGTAGCCGAGCGTCTTGGAGCCCTCCGCGTAGTAGGGGCGCACGTTCACGTTGACGAACGCGGTGTCCTCGAACTCGTCGGTCTCCACCAGCTCGCCGCAGAGCCGGTTCACGTCGTCGTACGAGCCGTCGATGGCGACCAGGTCGCCACCGTAGACAGCGGTGGTGACGACCTTGCCCTGCTCCAGGTCGCCGGGGATGAAGACGATCGACGGCACGCCGGCCCGGGCCGCGTGCGCGGCGACGGAGTTGGCGAGGTTGCCGGTGGACGCGCAGGCGTAACGGGAGAAGCCGAGCGCCCGGGCCGCGGTGAGCGCCACCGAGACGACCCGGTCCTTGAACGAGTGGGTGGGGTTCGCGCTGTCGTCCTTGACCCAGAGCGGCGCGGTGAGCCCCAGCTCGGCGGCGAGGTGCGGAGCGGCGACGAGCGGGGTCAGCCCCGGGTCGAGCGTGACCCGGGTGGCCGGGTCCTGACCGGCCGGCAGCAGCGCCGCGTACCGCCAGATGTTGTCCGGACCGGCCTCGATCTGCTCGCGGGTGACGGTGGCCAGCGCGGCGGTGTCGTAGTCGACCTCCAGCGGCCCGAAACACTCGTAACAGGCGTGCTGGGCGGCGAGCGGGTACCGCGCCGAACAGGCGCGGCAGACCAGGGCGCGGGCCGGGCTGAGGGTGGTGTCGATACCGGTGGCGACGGGAAGCGTCGACGTCATGTCGAGGATTTCCTCTCATCTTTCCCCGCATCGCCGGGTGCGGCGGGGACGGAATTGGCACCTGCCCGCCGTCGCTCGTCGTCGAGCGTGCGGGTGGTTGCCGGGGCGTCGTCGGGCCGTATCCCTCAGCCCCTCTGGATGAGGTATTGCGTTGTGCCGCCGAGTCTAGGCGCTGCTCACGGCCGCGCCACCCCGGGATCCCACGCTGTGGGCCGGCTCAGCGTCCGACCACCGCGACCGGGCGGTAGCCGCGCAGGATCTGCACCGCGAACGTGGCCACCGGCACCAGGTTCATGAACAGCGCGGCGTCGGCCGGGCCGAGCCGCCGTACGCCGGTGTTCCACGCCAGCACCGCGAGGACGGCGGCGACCAGCACCGCGTACGCGAGCTGGGGAGCGATCGCGACGAGGTCGGCGGCGGCCGGCGCGTGCTGGAGCCCGGTGAGGTCGGCGACGGCGCTGGCGGCGAGCATGGCGAGCATGCCCGCGACAGCGGTCAGCGTGGTGTAGCGCAGCGCGGACCACTCCGGGAACCGGCTCGCGCCGTGGGTGTAGAACGCCCAGCCGAGCACGGCGCCGATCATGAGCAGCTGCACGAACCCGAGCTGCGCGAGGTGCCGGTCACGGCCGTGCTCGCGGCGCTGGCCGACGACGTCCGGCTCCAGATCGTGCGGGCGCTCGCGCCCGGCGGGGAACACGCCTGCGGCTCGTTCGAGTTCGGCGTCTCCAAGGCCACCCGCAGCCACCACCTCAAGGTGCTGCGGGAGGCCGGCCTGACCCGCACCCGGGTCGCCGGCACCACCCGCTACGTGCGGCTGCGCCGCGAGGAACTGGACCGTCTCTACCCGGGCCTGCTCGACGCGGTCCTCGCCGAGCGCGGCGGAGTGGCATGATCGCCGGATGCGGAGACCGGCGCGCCTGATCGGCGCCCTCACCGGCGTGACGCTGATGGCCGCCTGCACCCCGGCCCGAGGGCCCGCGGACGGACTGTCCGACCCGCCGCCGCGGCCGGGCGCTCCCACCGCCGACCACACGCCCGCCGCCACCTGCTCCCCGGAGGGCATCGCGATCACCGGGCTCGGGGTGAGCGCCGCGATGGGCCTGCGGGCGATGGGCCTGGAACTGCTCAACTGCGGCGACCGGCCGTACGAGCTGCGCGGCTATCCGGCGGTCACGCTCCGGGACGCCGACGGCGACCCGATCGAGGTGCGGATCATCCCGGGTGCCAAGCCGATCACCTCCGGCTTCGACCACCCGCCCACCCGGATCGTGCTGGCCCCCGGCGAGCGGGCCGGCGCGGCGCTGATCTGGCGGAACCTGGTCACCGACCCGACAGTGGTGGCGACCGACGGCAGGGAACTCGACGTCGCGCCGGTGGCCGGCTGGCCGGCGTACCCGGTCGCCCTGGACGGGCCGATCGACCTCGGCAACACCGGCCGGCTCGGCGTCAGCGCGTGGGAGCGCCGGAAGCCCGACCCGGCCGGCACACCCACGCCGGCCGTCCCGCCGCCGCCCACGACTGCGCCGGTCAATCCGCTGTAGAACCAGAGCCCGGCAGGGATCACCCCGACCGGGATCTGGTTCGCCGCCGCGGACTCAGGCCGGGACCGAGGCCGGGGCCGCGGTGGGCTCGGTCGCGACGGACCGGCGGCGGGCCAGCAGCGTGTCGAGCGCCCAGTTTCCCGGGCCGAGCACCGCGACCAGCAGGAACGACCAGCAGAAGAGCGCGGCCAGCTCGCCGCCGTTCTGCATCGGCATCAGGTGGTCCGGCTGGTGCACCACGAAGTACGCGTACGCCATCGAGCCGGAGGCGAGCAGCGCGGCCGGCCGGGTGAACAGGCCGACGAGCACCAGCGCGCCACACACGAGTTGGATCAGTGCCGCCCACCAGCCGGGCCAGGTGCCGAACGGGACGGCCCCGCCGGTGGCCGGGTTGCCGCCGAAGACGCCGAAGATCGAGGCGGCGCCGTGGCAGAGGAAGAGCGCGCCGGTGACGATGCGGAACAGGGACAGCACGGGGGCTTTCAGCTGCGCCGGGATCATGGGAAACCTCCTGGTACGGGTGCCGGACGCCGTCCAGGATGGCGGGACTACTGATTGATGTTAATCGATTTCTTTGCAGGCGGGACAATCGTGTGGGAACGCTCCCATGATATGGGCCGGACCACTCCCGTGGCGACCCCGTCCGGTCACCTCAGCTCGTGACGTCCTTGCGGGTGAAGCGCCAGAAGGCCAGACCCCAGAACAGCGTGGCGTAGACGACCGCCGAGAACGCGCCCTTGACCACGTCGTCGGTCTGCATCGGCGTGGACAGCAACCCCAGCCAGGCGCTGCTGTAATGGGTCGGCAGCAGGTTCCGCAGCCCGCCCAGCGCGGTGATCTGGTCCAGGATGCTGGACAGGATCCACAGCAGCACCGCACCGCCGACCGCACCGAGCGCGGCGTCGGTGGTCACCGACAGCAGGAACGCCAGCCCGGCCACCACCAGCAGCACGACCGCCAGATAGCCGAGCACGCCGAGCAGCCGCAGCAACCCGTCGGCCGGGGCCAGCTCGGCCGAGACCTGGCTGCTCAGCGGCTTCCAGCCGTACCGGAGCGTGCCGGCGAGCAGCGCGGTGCCGGCCAGCAACAGCAACGCCAGCCCGGAGTACGCGAGCGCGACGACCAGCTTCACCGCCAGCAGCCGGGCCCGGGGCACCGGCACCGCCAGCAGGTAACGCAGGCTGCCCCAGCTCGCCTCGCTCGCCACCGTGTCGCCGCAGAACAGCGCCACCACCACGACCAGCAGGAACGACGCGGACACCAGGATCGAGAACAGGGTGAAGTTGAGCCCGCCCGAGGTGGCCAGGTCGGCCAGGCTGGAGAACTCGCCCCGCCCACCGCCGTCGTCGTCCCCGGCGTCGAACTGGAACGCCACCAGGATGATCAGCGGCAGCAGCACCATGAACCCCAGCGCGAGCTGGGTACGCCGGCGCGACGCCTGCCGCCGGAACTCCGCCGCGAACGGGAGCGTGGCCGAGGGCCGGTAACCGGCCGCCGCCCCGCCCGCGCCCGGCGCCGCCGTACCGGACGTGCCGCCACCAGGCGACGATGCCAAAGACGAATCCGCCATCACCGGTCCCCGCTTCCCCGAGAGTTCTCGCCCACCAGGGCGAGGAACGCGTCCTCCAGGCGGCGCCGGGGCACCACCCGGTCCACCCCGATGCCGGCGCGGACCAGTTCCGCCACCACC
Source organism: Micromonospora sp. BL1 (assembly GCF_003667485.1). Classification (NCBI taxonomy): domain Bacteria; kingdom Bacillati; phylum Actinomycetota; class Actinomycetes; order Micromonosporales; family Micromonosporaceae; genus Micromonospora; species Micromonospora sp. BL1. The sequence goes on along the minus strand of NZ_RCVK01000386.1, from coordinate 6,457 downwards.
TCGCTGCGGGCGGTGCCGTTGGTGTCGACCACCAGCCCGCCGTCGACGTCGGGCAGCACCCGTACGCCGCCGAGCCGGTCGAGCACCGTACGCGCCGCGTCCGGGTCGCTCACCTCGAACAGCACGCTCGGCGACTCGCCGACGATCTCCTCCACCGGGCCGGACGCCACGATCCGGCCCTTGTTCACCACCACCGCGTGCGTGCAGGTCTGCTCCACCTCGGCCAGCAGGTGGCTGGAGACCAGCACCGCCCGGCCGTCGGTGGCGTAGCGCTGGAGCACCCGGCGCATCTCGGCGATCTGCGGCGGGTCCAGCCCGTCCGTCGGCTCGTCCAGCACCAGCAGCTCGGGCAGGCCGAGCATGGCCTGGGCGATGGCCAGCCGCTGGCGCATGCCGTGGCTGTACTTCTTCGTCCGCCGGTGCACCGAGTCGCCCAGGCCGGCGATCTCCAGCGCCTCGTCGAAGTGCGCGTCCTCCCACGGCCGGCCGGTCGCCCGCCAGTACGCCTTGAGGTTGTCCAGGCCGGACAGGTGCGGCAGGAAGCCCGGTCCCTCGACCAGCGCGCCGATCCGGGACAGCACCGGCGAGCCCGGCACCAGCCGGTGACCGAAGACGTAGATCTCACCGGCGGTGGGCTGGGTCAGCCCCATCAGCACCCGCAGCGTCGTGGTCTTGCCCGCGCCGTTGGGCCCGAGCAGGCCGACCACCTGGCCGGGGTGCACCTCGAAGTCGACGTCGGAGACCGCGACGAAACCGTCCGCGTACTCCTTGCGCAGGTTGCGCACGGCGAGCGGGACGCCCGCGTACTCCGGGTGCACGGAGTCGTCCTGGCGACGGTGCCGGCGACGGGTGAGCAGCACGACCACGACGAGCCCGGCCACGATCGCGGCGAGCAGTCCGGCCAGCGCCCAGCGCCAGATCGTGGCGGTGGTGGGGATCGGCGTGGCGTCGACGGTGGGCAGCGTCAGCGGCCCGTCCGCGAGCGCCACCGTGTGTACGGCCGGTTCGGCCGGCGAGGCGTACGCCTGGTCCGACGTCGCCACGACGAGCCGCAGCCGGTGCCCGGCCTCGACCCGCCGGACGATCCCCGGCAGCGTCACGGTGACCGGCGTGGCCGCGTCGACGGTGGCCGGCAGGCCGGTCAGGCGCACCGGCGCGACCAGGCCGGACGGCAGCGTGGCCGCGCCCTGCGGGTCGACGTCGTAGAGCTTCACGAACAGCACCGCCTCGCCGGTCGGTGAGGCGGCCCTGATCCGCACCGTGGGCGCGCCCACCACGTCGACCGGCTCGTCCAGCGGCGCCGACTCGAAGCGGGCGTGCTGGCCGGGGATGTCACCGGCGACGCCGTCCAGCAGCGAGCCGAGCGCGCCCGCGAACGGCACCGAGGAGATCGCCGCCGGGTTGCCGTTGGGCGGTACGGCGACCGGCTGCGGCGGACCGGCGAGCGTCACCTCGCGGCGGCCCTCACCGGTCAGGCCCGGATAGTCGGCGGTGCGGAAGCCGGTTGCCACCAGGCCCCGGTCGAGCGCGTCGAACCCGGCGATCCGGGAGAACGTGAACGTGTCGCCGGGGGCCGCCCCGTCGCCCTTGACGTAGTGGTCGAGCCACTGCGCGGTCAGGAACTTCACCCGGTCGGAGTCGGAGGTGGGCCCGGAGCCGCCGTCGTGGCCGCCGGTGAACCAGGCGACCCGCACCGGCGTGCCGGCCGCGGCGATGCCCCGGGCGTTGGCGTCCGCCTCGGCCAGCGGGAAGAGCGTGTCCGCCTCGCCCTGCACCAGCAGCGTCGGCGACTTGATCCGGTCCAGCACGCCGGCCGGCGACGACCGGCGCAGCAGCTCGACCGCCGCCGCGTCGGCCCGGCCGGTGGTGGCGATGCGCAGGTACGCGGCGCAGACGTCGGCCGCGAAGCGCCCGCAGGACGGGTCGGCGGCGCCGGCCGGCGCGCGACCGGGACCGCTGCCCGGCCCGGCGCCCGGCTGCGGGCTCGGCGGGCCGGCGGACTCGGGTGCGCCCTCCGGTGCGGCGGCGGTGGCCCCGGAGAGACCGGCCGGGCCGGATCCGGCGTTCCCGCCGCCGCCGAAGAAGATGCCCGCCCAGCCCTTCTTGAACACACCGTCGGTGGGCTGCCGGCCGCTGCTCTCCGGCAGGAAGGCCCGGGACAGGTCGTTCCAGGTGATCATCGGGACGATCGCGTCGATCCGCTGGTCCTGCGCGGCCAGCAGCAGGGCCAGGCCGCCGCCGTACGAGCCGCCGACCACACCGACCCGGGGGTCGCCGGCCGCGTCGAGGCGGATGTCCGGCCGCTGGGCGAGCCGGTCGAGCAGCCGCTGCGCGTCCCGCACCTCGTAGTCGGGGTTGTCCAGGTGGATCTGGCCGCCGCTGCGCCCGAACCCGCGGGCGGTCCAGGTGAGCACCGCGTACCCCCGGGCGACCAGGTCCTCGGCGTCGGAGCGGACCGAGTCCTTGGTCCCGCCGAAGCCGTGCGCCAGCAGCACCGCCGGTACCCGGTTGGACGAGGAGGCGTCCTCCGGCAGGTAGAGCGTGGTGTCCAGGTCGACCGGCTCGTCGCCGGAGGGCCCGGAGCGTACCGTCACCGTCTCCGGCTCGGTCCGGAAGTCCGTGCCGCCCGGCCGGGCCACCCAGACCAGCGCGGCGGCGACGAGGACGACCACCACCACTGCGGCGACGGTGCGGCGCGGACGGCCGGCCAGGGCGCGCCGGAGCCGCGCGGCGGTTGATCTCATGCGCCACACGGTACGGGCCGACGGCTGAGCATTCGCTGAGATCCGCCGTACGTCTGTCCGGTTGCACCGATCGTCGCGTAGCGTCCGTCATCCGCCAAAGGTCCAGAGCATCCCAGCGGGACGAATTCGGATCATGTGAATTCACATCTACGGGCGCAAACCACCGTCGATGTCACTTCTCGGCTACACGATCGCACGCTACGTACCATTCGCCCTGACACAGGGTCACCCAAAGTGGACTGACGTGAAGCCGACTCATCGGCCGAGGTCCCACCCGCGTCCGGTTCGGCTACTTTTCCGGTCCGGTGCACGGGACTGCGTACGGCGACCTCCCGGGGCACCGATCGCCCCGCCGTCGCCGGAGGAGACACACCATGACAGTCCCCGCGTCGCGGGTCCGTCGGCGGCCCGCCGTACCGGGCCGTACGCTCGCCCTGGTTCTGGTGCTGGCGCTGCTGGCCCCGCTCGGGCTGATCTTCGTCCAGGCCGAACGCGACTTCGCCGACGACCACGACCTGGCGACCCGGGAACGGCTCGGCGTCCGCTACCTGCGCGCCCTCGGGCCGGTCACCGACACGCTGGTGGAGGCCCAGGCCATCGCCGTCGCCGAGGGAGCCGTGTCCCGAGCCTCGCTCGCCGCCGCCATCGAGGGCGTCGCGGAGGTGGACAACGCCGTCGGAGACGAGTTGCGCACCCACGAACGCTGGGCCGGGCTGCGGGCCAAGCTGGAGTCGCTGCCGGACCGCGGAATCGGTGACCCCGAGGCCGCGTACCGGGCCTACGGCGAGGCGTCCGACCTGCTCCTGGCCCTCTACCGCAAGGTACGGGAGAGCTCCGGCCTGATCCGCGACCCGCGCTCCGACTCGTTCTTCCTCCAGGACGGCATCGGCGGCGACCTGCCCACCGCGACGGTGCTGGCCGGACGCCTCGTCGACCTGGCCCGGCTGTCCGCCAAGCGCCCCGCCGCCGAGCGCGCGCGGGTGGGCGCGGAGCTGGCCGAGCTGCGCGTCTCCGCGCTCGGTCCCGCCACCGACCTGGTCGCCGACCTGCGCTCGGCGGTCGACAGCTCGGAGAGCACCGACCTGGGCGCCAACGTGCTCACCCCGCTGGACACGTACCAGCGTTCACTGGAGACGTTCGCGACCTACTCGGCGCCCGGCGCCGGCCGGGCCGCGCCGGGCACCGACCAGCTCACCCGCGCCGGGATCAGCGCGCAGAACGCCGCCAAGGAGCTCCGCACGGTCATCCTCGACCAGCTCGACGCGCTACTCGTGGAACGCCTCGACGCCCTGGAGCGGGACCGGCTGCTGGGCCGGATCGCCGCCGGGGCGGCGGTTCTGCTGATCGCCGGAATCGTCGCGCTGCACGTCGCCGCGCTGCGCCGGGACCGGTCCCGGGCCACCCCGGCACGCCGGGAACCGGCCGAGGCCGCACCGGCGCCCACTGTCCACCCGGAACCACCGCTCACCGCGCCCGGCGCCGACCGCCAGCCGGTCGCTGTGGGGCACGGTGGCGACGCCGACCGGTGGAGGCCGTTCGATGCTGCTCGGTAAATTACGCATCCGGGGCAAGCTCGCCCTGCTGGTGATCATTCCGCTGCTCAGCATGGTCGGACTGGCCGTACCGGTCGTCATCGACCGGGTGACCACCGCCCAGCGGGCCGCCGACACCGCCGAGACCGTCCGCGTCGCCAGCCGGGTCGGCAGCCTGGTCCAGGACCTCCAGCAGGAACGCCTGCTCTCGGTCGGGCTGCTGCTCGGGCGGGTGAGCCGTACCGAGCTGATCCAGAAGTCGGCCACCGTCGACGACCGGGTCGCCGACCTGCGCGCCGAGCCGCTGCCGTCGGCGGTCCGCGAGAGCCTCGACGGGGTACGGCGGCTGGAGGACGTCCGCAACGCCACGCTCGCCGGCCGGGCCACGCCGCAGCAGATCCTGACCGTGTTCGGCGAGGTCGACACCGCCCTGATCGACGCGTTGCGGCTGCCCTTCCAGGTGGACACCGACACCGCGGCCGGACGGCAGGTGCTCGCCCTGGACGCGCTGCTGCGCGTCGACGAGGCACTGAGCTCGTGCACCACCCAGATCGTGCTGGTCAAGGCGACAGGCGATCCGCTGGTGGCCCGGTCGTTCGTGGCGTGCATGGCGGGGCTCAACGTCGACAACCGGCGGTTCCGCAAGCTGATCACGCCCGAGCAGCTGAAGGTGGCCGAGCTGGACGACGCGGCGGTGGCCGCCCGGACCAGCCCGACGTTCCTGGTGGACAGCCTCCGGGACCCGGTCGGCGCGATCGCGCCGGTGCCGCTGGACGTGCTGTTCCCCTCGGCCCGGTCGATGATCACGCTGGGCCAGTTCGTGGAGAAGAAGGTCGTCGCGGACGTCATCGCGGAGACCCGCGCCCGGGAACGGGAAGCCCTGACCGCGGCCTGGCTGGTCAGCCTCGCGGCGGCGGCGATCCTGCTCGTCGTGGTGCTGCTGAGCATGACCGTGGCGCGTACGGTGGCCCGGCCGCTGAGCCGGCTCACCCGCTCCGCCGAGCGCGTCGCCCGGGTCACCGAGGCCGAGCTGACCCGGGTCGCCGACGACGAGTCCGAGACCGTCCCCCCGGTACGCCTCGACCCGGTGGAGATCAGCGCCCGGGACGAGATCGGCGACCTGGCCCGCGCGTTCGACCGGGTGCAGCACACCGCCGCCCGGCTGGTCGAGCGGCAGGTCGCCGGGCGGCGCAACGTGGCGCAGATGTTCGGCCACGTCGGCCGCCGTACGCAGAACCTGGTCGGCCGCCAGATCGCGCTCATCGACCGGCTGGAACGGCAGGAGACCGACCCGGGCCGCCTGGAACACCTCTACCGGCTGGACCACATCTCCAGCCGGTTGCGCCGCAACGCGGGCAGCCTGGTGGTGCTCTCCGGCGCCACCGGCTCGGACGGTCACGTGGCGCCGGTCCCGCTGGCCGACGTGGTCCGGCTCGCGCTCGGCGAGATCGAGGACTACACCCGCGTCGACGTGGAGGTCCCGCCCGGCGTGGCGGCGTCCCCCGCCATCGCCGGCGACCTGGTGCTGACGCTCGCCGAGCTGATGGAGAACGCCACCTCGTTCTCGCCGCCGCACACGCGGGTGGTGGTGACCGGTGAGCTGACCGACGGCGGCGCACGGCTGGTCGTGGTCGACCACGGCATCGGCCTGACCGAGGACCGGATGGCCGAGGAGAACGCCCGGTTCACCCGGCGGGAACGCCTCGACCTCGCCCCGACCGAGGTGCTCGGCCTGTTCGTGGTCGGCCGGCTGGCCCGCCGGCACGGCTGGAGCGTCCGGCTGAGCCACACCCCCGGCGGCGGCGTCACCGCCGCCCTGGAGATCCCGGGCGCCTCGCTCGTGATCCGCCGTCCCGAGCCGGTCGGCGTCAGCGCCGGCCGCGCCGCGGTGCCCGGCACCCACGAGCCGGAGCCACCGGCCGTCGACGCGCCGACCGGCTTCGACGCCGAGTTGCTGACCCGGGCCACGCGCAGCATGTCCAGCGGCGACCCGTGGAACGCCTTCGGCAGCCAGGCCGGCACCGCGGAGACGGACGAGGACGACGATCCGGCCGCCGGCGGTCCGCCGCCGGTCTGGCCGCCGGCGACCCGGCCGTCCGGACCGGCGGCACGTCCCGGGCACGTCACCCCGCCGACACCGGTCGTCGGCCCGGCCCCGGCCGCTCCCCCGGCCGCCGGGCG
>NZ_RCVK01000385.1:0-11014 GCF_003667485.1 Micromonospora sp. BL1 | reverse complement strand
AGATGGGTATAAGAGGCAGATTTCACCCCGTTCGCCGGGGCACCAAGTGCAAGATCGACGGGCTAGGAGGGCCGGGGACGCCCGGGAGCCGTGGACCGTACGCAGCGGACTGCGCAGTCGAGGTGTGCTGCCTACGTGCCCGAGGGCGCGGGGCGTCGGCACAACGCACTGCCGGGCGAGGGCCGAACCGCGGGTAAGACGCGTTCCGTCCCGCCGACGACCACGTCCAGCCCTACGGGGCGCGGCCTCTGTGCTCGGCGCCAGCGCGACGCAGCGAGCTGGCGAGGACAGCGCATCCCCACTCACGCTCCACCGGCCCAGGAGCTGGCGTGCTGCGAAGCGGCGGCCTTGAACGCCCCGCTCCGTCGATCTTGGAGTTGTGGCTCCTGGGATGCCCTGTATGCGAGCTGTGCGAGGTGCCACAACTCCAAGATCGACGGTCGCACCAAAGCGCGGACGATCCACCGGCGGGCTGGAACGACGTGAGGCGGGCCCCGTCCGGGTGGACGGGACCCGCCTCGATCGTCACGCGCCTACGGTGCCGGCGCGAGGTGAGACAGCGGCTGTGTCAGCTGAGCCGGCCGGACGTCGCGCGGCGGCGACCCCGCAGGTGCATGCCCAGCAGGCCGACGCCGAGGATGGCGGCGGCCAGCAGGCCCGTGGTCACGCCCGTGGAGAGCGTGGGGCCGCCGGTGTTGCCGGAGGCGAGGACCATGCCGTTCTGCGACTCCTGCTGCGTGGTGTTGCCCGCCGGAGCGGCCTTCGGCTTCGGCTTGTCCTTGCCCTTGCCGTTGTCGGCACCGGCCGGCGCGGGGACCGGGGTCTGCGCCAGCGCCTGCGACGCCTGGGCGAAGGTCTCCGGGGTCACGTCCGGGGCGTTGCCCTGCGTACGCCACTGCTTGAGCTGCTTCATGCCCTTGCAGGCCGAGGGGTAGCGGTCGCAGTAGCTGGTGGTGTTGCCGATGCTCTCGGACGAGAGGACCGCCTTGGCGATGGCACGGGCGAGCGTGCTGGCACCGGCGTTGAAGATGGCGTTCAGCTGGCGGCTGTCGGCCGGGTCGTTGATCTGGAGCGCCTCGCCCTTGCCGGTGGACACGGCGAACACGGTGTCACCGTCGCCGAGCGTGTGGATCGGGCTGATCGCGCGGGCCATGCCGTCGTGCGCGTTGCCGGACATGCGCTGGGCGGCGGCCTTCTCCAGCGGGGCGTTGGTGGCCACCACGGCGATCGTGGTGTTGGCCGGCTGCTCGGCGGCGGCGGCCGGCGGGGTCGGCGGGTTGCACTCCTTCTTCTTGGGAGCCTTGTACCCGGCGAACTCGTCGCCGATGCCGTACTTGACGCCGTACAGGGTGCAGTCGGCCGGGTCGACCGGCGAGCCGGCCGGGTTGACGATCACCATCGCTCCGACGTAGATGCCGTCGCCGAGGTGGACGCTCGCGGTGCCGACGCCGCCGCGCATGCCGCCGCCACGGGCGCCGGTGCCGCCGCCGACGCCGCCCTGACGGACCGGACCGTCCGAGGTGGCCTGAGCCGCGAGGTAACCCCACTCGGCGGACGTGCGGGCCTTCGGGTCGCCGCCGCGGCCGAGGTCGAAGATGTCAGCGGCCGGCACGATCGGGGCCACGCCTCCGGCGCCGACGCGTACGCCCTCGCCCCGGTCCTCCAGCCAGCGGATGATGCCGTTGGTGGCCGACAGCCCGTACATGCTGCTGCCGCCGAGCTGGATCGCGTTGACGCCCGGGTTCGAGTTGAGCGGGCTGAGCAGGTCGGTCTCCTTGGTGGCGGGGGCGCCACCACGCTGGTCCACACTCGCCACGGACATCTGCGGCATGTAGACGACCGAGGTGCCGGTCAGGTACGGAGCGGTGTCGGACTGGACCTGGCCGACCTGGATGCCGGGGACGTCGGTGATGGCGTTGTGGGCGCCCGGGGCGCCGGCGGCGGGGTTGGCCGACGCGGGCGACGCGACGAGCACGAGTCCCGGACAGACCAGGGCTGCCGCGGCGATCGCGGCGAATCTGGACGACTTCATGCAGCTTCTCCCATGTGAAGCGGTGCGACCTCCGCCCCGGTCCGGGGCGGTCGATGCATTGGGCAACTGGTGGTCCCCCGTGGTACACGACGAGATGTGGGGGAGGCTACTGGTCAGACCAGTTGAAGGGAAGAGCCTGCTCAGCTGATGGCCGACTCGGATAATCCGAGGTCAGGCCACATCAGGCGGATTCAGAGCAATACGTCCACCATCGAGCGCTGCGCCTCCGGGACGTACTCGGCGTAGTAGCGGTGCAGTTCCTCGCGGGTCAGCCGGGTGACCTCGTCGGCCTCCCCGGCGCGCATCGCGTCGAGGACGCGGCGGTGGTGGGCCAGCGTGCGCTCCATCAGGGCCTCACGGTCCGGCGCCTCGGCCAGCTTGGTGGAGATCAGGTCGAGCACCATGCTCCGGACCGCGTCGAGGCAGAGCACGAGCAACTCGTTCCCGGACAGCCGGGCGACGTGCTCGTGGAAGCGGACGTCGGCCGAACTGAAGGCCTCGTAGCCGTCGGCCACCGCGTCGCGCATGCCCGCCAGCGCCTGCTCCAGCTCGTCCAACTCGGACGGTGACGCCATCCGGGCGGCGACGGAACCCGCAGCCGACTCGATGATCATCCGAAACTGGAGCAGCTCCGCCACGCCGAGCCGCCGGCTGTCCACGACCCGGGCGAACAGCTTGCGCATCGCCGAGGCCGTCGAGGCGATCACCTGCGGCCCGAGCGGGTCACCGGGGCGCGAGCGGATCAGGCCGCTGCTCTCCAGCACGCGCAGCGCCTCACGCACGGTGGACCGGCTGACGTCGAACTGCGTGGTCAGCTCGCGCTCGCTCGGCAGCCGGTCCCCCGGCCGCAGATCCCCGGCGGCGATCCGCTCCTCGACCTGCCGGACGATCCCCTCGTACGCCCTCACGGTGCGCACTGGAGCGAACGAGACACCCTTCGGCATGGCGAACCTCCCGACGCACGGCGGCCTCGCGCCGCTGTGAACAACGGTACGGGTCGTTGGCCCGTCGGACAGGGAGGGTCAGGCCGTGGGAGGCGGCGAGCCCATCGCCACGTCGTCGACCTTGATGTTGATCTCGTCGACCCGCAGGCCGTACGCCTCGACGGCGGACGCGACAGCGATGCGTACCTCGTCGGTCACCTGCGGAACCGGGTGGCCGGCCTCGATCACGAGGACCAGGTTGATCACGGCCGCGCCGTTGGTGACGTGGGCCGTGCAGCCCCGCCGGGCGTCGCCGACCTGGTCGAGCCCGACCCGGTCGAGCACCGCGTTGAAGAACCGGGCCACGTCGCCGCCCAGCTCGGCCACGCCGGGCACCCCTCGGGCGGCGGCCACCGCGATCTTCTCCACCACCTCGTCGGAGACGTGCGTGGTCCCGCCCGCCACCGCGTCCGGCGTCAGCTGAAGTTCCTGGGTCGCCTCGTCAGCCATGCTCTCCCACCCGTCGCACCGCCCCGCGCCGACGGCGTGGGGCGGTGCGAGCGTACTGGACGGAGGCGGTCCGCAGTGGACGGCCGCCGGGTTCAGCGCGCCCCGGCCGGCGCCGGCTCGCCGATCCCGTCCAGCCCGCCGGAGGTGCCCGGCACCGGGTGCGGCCCGCCGCCACCCGCTGCCTGCTCGCGACGCCGGAGCCACCGGTCGACGCCGAGGTTGAGCAGCAGGCCGACCGCGGCCCAGACCGCCACGACGGCCAGGTTCCGCCCGACGCCGACCCCGCCGAAGTAGACCAGCGATCGGGCCGTGTCCACGGCGGCGGGCAGCGGCAGGACGCCCTGGAGCGTCCGGAAGAACTCCGGCACCATGTAGATCGACAGGCCGCCGCCGGACGCGGGCACGCCGGCCATCATCAGCACCACCATCATCGGGACGATCGCGGCGAGGCCGAAGGTACGGGTGAACACGGCGGTCACCAGCGACACGGCGAAGATGGTGAGCGCGCCGAAGCCGATCATCTCCGGGGCGTGCCCGTTGACCGCGCCGATGATCACGTCGAACAGCAGCCACAGCCAGGTGGACATGCCGATCGCCCAGCCACCGAGGATCGGCAGGAACTGGCGCAGCCGCCGGATGTGCGGCGCCCCGCCGCGGAGCACTGCCAGCATCAGGAAGCCGGACATGATCCAGGACATGCCGACGTACAGGCTGTTGCTGCCCATCGTGTCGGTCTCGCTCAGCGGCGACACGTCGGTGACCGCCAGTGGCATCTGCTGCCCGGCCGCCACCTGCCGGAACATGGTCTGGACCATGGTGTGCTGGCTGGACCCGGCGGCCGAGGACGAGTACAGCACGGCCTCGCCGCCGGGCGTGGACGGCAGCACGTACGCGGCGACCAGGTCACGCGCGAGGATGCGCTCCCGGGCCTCGTCCACCGATGCGGCCACGGAGATGTCGGCGACGCCGTTCAGGCCCGCCCGCAGCCCGGCGGCGGCCCGCTCGGCCTGTTCCGGGACGGCGGCGACCACCGCGACCGGGATGTCGTGGGGCTCCGGCTTGTGCATGGAGAAGCTCATCAGGCCCACCACGACGACGAGGATGCTCAGCGGGAACGCCGCGACCGTCGCGTACCGGAACCGCTTGGACCGCGGCGGCCCGCCGGCGAGCGCGGGCAGCGGCGTGTCCGGGCCGTCGACCTGCGGCGCCTGCGGGATGGGCGCTCCACCGCGCTCCTTGAGCAGGCAGAGAGCCACGGCGGCGACGATCCACGCGGCGAGCGTCAGCAGGTGGACGCCGATGCCCCGGCCGTCGAAGTAGAGCGCCGACCGAAGCGCCTCGCCGGCCGCCGGCAGGGGCAGTACGCCGTGCAGGAACTGGAAGAACCCGGGCATCGTGTGGACCGGCAGCGCCAGGTTCGACGCGGGCATGCCGAACACGACGAAGAGCAGCATCCCGAGCAGGACCGCCAGCGGGCCCATCAGCTTGGTGAACAGCAGTTGGGCGAGACCGACGGCGGCGGTGGCGAGCACGCCGACACCGAGGAACGTGAGGTAGTGGCCGTCCACCGCGCCGACGACCGGGCCGAGGATCAGCCAGACGATCGTGCTGGTCAGCGCGGACCAGCCGGCGACCAGCGGGACGAACCGCCGCAGGCGCAGCAGGTGGGGGGTGGCCATCAGGAGCAGGCTCAGCGGCACGTAGCCGGCGAGCATCATGCCCATCGCGGCGAACAGCACGGCGATGCCGGCCCGGTCCTCGTCGGGCAGCGCGGCGACCTCCTCGGTCGTGGCCGTCCACTGCTGCTGCACCGCGACCGGGGCGAGGAGCTGCTGGGCGGTGGCGGCGCCGGAGGCCCCGGCGGCCGACGCCGTGAAGATCGTCGCCTGGTCCGACCCGGCGGCCGGGAGTTGCAGCGCGCCGGTGATCTCCCGGTCCCGCAGCAGCTCGACCGCGGCGTCCCGGGACGTCACCAGCCGGGCCTCGACCGGCTCTCCCGGGGTGGCGTTGAGCGCGTCCACGACGCCCTGCGCCTGGGCGCCGCTGCCGACCACCGCCACCGGCATCTGCCGGGGGTGGGGCGAGTGCATCGTCGCCATGTACGTCGCGAACATCATCGTGACCATGAGGAACGGCATGACGAAGAGGGCGACCGAGCGGATGATCCGCTCCTTGCGGTCGGCGGCGTTCGGCTCGGCGGTCGCCGGGTCGGTGGTGGACGGCACAGGCATGCTCCGGACTGGGTTGGCGGCCGCGTCGACGGCCAGAATGTAAGTCAACTGACTTACGCAGTGTAGGTGACGTCGGCGCCGGACCACGAAACGACTAGGTTTGGCCTGCGCCACAGTCGCGCGGTCCACGAGGAGAGGTGCGGTCATGGCACGGTCGGAGGCAGCCCGCGTCGCGCTGCTCGACGCGGCCGAACGCCTGTTCGCCGAGGAGGGGATCGCCCAGGTCTCCGACCGCCGGGTGGCCGAGGTCGCGGGCAACACCAACCACTCCGCGGTGCGCTACTACTTCGGCGGCCGGGAGGGCCTGCTGCGGGCCCTGATCGCCCGGCACATGGACGCCCTCGCCGGACCCCGCCGGGCGATGCCCGAGCAGCCCGACTCGGTCCTCGGCGACGTACGCAGCCTCGTGCAGCCGTCCATGGCGGTGCTCGCGAGCCTGCCCCGGCCGAGCTGGCGGGCCCGCTTCCTCGCCCAGGCCCTGCACGACCCGACGCTGCGGGTGCTGATGCGCGAGGCGTTCGAGTCGGCCTTCGTCGACCTGCCGGTCCGCGCCTCACTGGCGTCCCGCCTGGCGCACCTCGATCCGGGGGTGGTGGCCGGCCGGGCGGCCCTGATCGCCCGCATCGTCATGACCGCCACCGCCGAGGTCGAGGCCCGCGCCGAACAGGACGGGCAGGACCCGCGCTGGCTGGACGTCGGGGACTTCCTCGCCGACGCCATCGCCGGCATGCTGGCGGCCCCGGTCAGCCGGGCCGGAACCGCCAACCCGCTCACCGACGCGGAACTCTGAGAGGCCGGCCGGGACGACCCGGCCGGCCGCGCCTCAGGAGCCGAGCTGGGAGATCAGTTCCTCCGCCGCGGCGTACGGGTCGATGGCGCCCTCGGCCACCTTGGCCGCGAGCGTCGGGAGCTGCGTACCGTCGCGCAGTGAGCCGATCCGGGCGCGCAGCGCGCCCAGCGCGATCGCCTCGATCTCGGCGGCGGCCCGCGCCTCCCGGCGGCGGCGCAGCTCATCGTGGCGCTCCAGCCAGTCACGGTGCTTGTCGATCGCGGCGGCGATGTCGTCGATGCCCTCGCCGCGGGCGGCGATCGAGCGGACCACCTGCGGGCGCCACTCCCCCGGCCCGCGCTCGCCGAGCGCGATCATGCCCTGGATGTCACGGACGGTGGCGTCCGCGCCGTCCCGGTCGGCCTTGTTGACCACGAAGACGTCGGCGATCTCCAGGATGCCGGCCTTGACCGCCTGGATCGCGTCGCCCATGCCCGGCGCGAGCAGCACCAGGGTGGTGTCGGCCAGCGAGGCCACCTCCACCTCGGCCTGCCCGACGCCGACGGTCTCGACGAGCACCACATCGCACCCGGCACCCTCCAGCACGCGCACCGCCTGCGGCGTCGCGGCGGAGAGCCCGCCCAGGTGGCCCCGGCTGGACATCGAGCGGATGTAGACGCCCGGGTCGGTCGCGTGGTCCTGCATCCGGACCCGGTCACCGAGGATCGCGCCGCCGGTGAACGGGCTGGACGGGTCGATGGCCAGCACGCCGACCCGGTGCCCGCGCGCCCGCAGCGCGCGTACCAGCTCGTTCGTGGTGGTCGACTTGCCCACGCCGGGCGAACCGGTCAGGCCGACCACCTGGGCGTGCCCGGCGTACGGCGCGAGGGCCGCCGCGACCTGCGGCAGCACCTCGTCGCCGGACTCGACCAGCGTGATCAGCCGGGCCACCGCGCGGGGGTCACCCGCGCGGGCCCGTTCCACCAGCATGGGTACGTCCCGGCTGCGGCGCACCGGCCCGGAGGCCGCCGCCGGGGCGTTCTGTGCATCGTTCACAGGTATCAGCAATCAGCTCTCGGCGCCGTTCGGCACGTGGATGATCAGCGCGTCGCCCTGGCCGCCACCGCCGCAGAGCGCCGCCGCGCCGGTGCCGCCGCCGCGCCGCTTCAGCTCCATCGCGAGCGTGAGTACGAGGCGGGCGCCGGACATGCCGATCGGGTGGCCGAGCGCGATCGCGCCGCCGTTGACGTTGACCTTGTCGGGGCTGATGCCGAGGTCACGGGTGGACTGGATGCCCACCGCCGCGAACGCCTCGTTGATCTCGATGAGGTCGAGGTCCTCGATGCTCAGGCCGCCCTTCTTCAGGGCGTGGTTGATCGCGTTGGACGGCTGCGAGTGCAGGGAGTTGTCCGGGCCGGCCACGTTGCCGTGGGCGCCGATCTCGGCCAGCCAGGTCAGGCCCAGCTCCTTGGCCTTGGCCTTGCTCATCACGACCACGGCGGCCGCGCCGTCGGAGATCGGCGAGGAACTGCCGGCGGTGATGGTGCCGTCCTTGGTGAAGGCGGGACGCAGCTTGCCGAGCGACTCGGCGGTGGTGTCCGGGCGGATGCCCTCGTCCTCGCTGATCACCAGCGGGTCGCCCTTGCGCTGCGGGATGACCACCGGGGTGATCTCGTCGCCGAAGTGGCCGTTCTTCTGGGCGGCGGCGGCACGCTGGTGGCTGGCCGCGGAGAACGCGTCCTGCTCCTCGCGGGTGATGCCGTGCTTCGCGCCGTGCCGCTCGGTGGACTCGCCCATCGAGCAGCAGTCCCAGGCGTCGGTGAGGCCGTCGAGGGCCATGTGGTCCTTGACCGTCACGTCGCCGTACTTGTAGCCGGAGCGCTGCCCGAGCAGCAGGTGCGGGGCGTTGGTCATGGACTCCATGCCGCCGGCCACCACGACGTCGAACTCACCGGCCCGGATGAGCTGGTCGGCGAGCGCGATCGCGTCCAGCCCGGAGAGGCAGACCTTGTTGATGGTCAGCGCCGGGGTGGACATCGGGATGCCGGCCTCGACGGCCGCCTGCCGGGCCGGGATCTGCCCGGCGCCGGCCTGGAGCACCTGGCCCATGATCACGTACTGGACCTGCTCGGGCGCGACGCCGGCGCGCTCCAGGGCCGCCTTGATCGCGATGCCACCGAGCCTGGTCGCGGGGAGGTCCTTGAGGTTGCCCAGCAGGCGCCCCATGGGGGTCCGCGCGCCGCTGACGATCACCGAAGCCATTGCCTGCCTCCGAGGGGTGCCGACCTGTACGCCTTAACGATTGTTCGGTCAGACTAGCGTCATGGCTGAGAACTCCCCCGTCGAGCCCGCTGCCGAGTTTGTCACAGACATCGGCCTGCGCCGCATCGACCACGTCGGGATCGCCGTGGCCGACCTGGACGCCGCGATCGACTTCTACCAGCGCACGTTCGGGATGCGCTGCGTGCACACCGAGACCAACGACGAGCAGGGCGTACGCGAGGCGATGCTGGCGGTCGGGCCGGACGCCTCCGGCGGCATGGTGCAGCTGCTCGCCCCGCTCTCGCCGGACACCACGATCGGCAAGTTCCTGGACAAGCGCGGTCCGGGCATCCAGCAGGTCGCGTACACGGTGGCGGACATCGACGTGGCCTGCGCGGCGCTGCGCGAGCGCGGCGTACGGCTGCTCTACGACGCACCCCGGCGCGGCACGTCGAACTCCCGGGTCAACTTCGTGCACCCCAAGGACGCCGGCGGCGTGCTGATCGAGCTGGTCCAGCCGGCCTGACGTGCGGGGAGGGGGTCGGCCGCGGCCCCCTCCCGGCATGTGGGAACGCGCGCGACAGTGCGCGCTTGCGCGTTCCCACGGACAGCTCCACGCATCGGTGGATGCAGTTTTTCACAGAGGGGTTCCCGCTTTAGCTACCGTTCAGTAACGTCCGCCCGAACAGCAGCGGCGACCGGTGCCGAATGTGTCGATTGCCGACATGGCGGTCCCGTCGCACCGGCGCCGACGATGGCAGCACCCCTGCCCGCGTCGTGCGGGTGTGGACAAACGGGAGGTCACCGTGCAGGACATCCTCGAAGCGATCATGGCGGCGGAGGGTTCGTCGCAGCCGGAGCGGGAGCTCGCCGGCCTCGCCGCCCTGCCCGTGCCGGAGAGCTACCGGGGCGTGGTGGTGCGTGCCGAGGACACCCGCATGTTCGAGGGCATGGCCACCCGCGACAAGGACCCGCGCAAGGCGCTGCACGTGCAGGAGGTCCCCACCCCCGAGCTGGGCCCGGGTGAGGCGCTCGTCGCGGTGATGGCCAGCGCGATCAACTACAACACGGTGTGGACGAGCATCTTCGAGCCGCTGCCCACCTTCAAGTTCCTGCAGCGCTACGGCCGGCTCTCCGAGCTGACCCGCCGCCACGACCTGCCGTACCACGTGGTCGGTTCGGACGCCGCGGGCGTCGTGCTGCGCACCGGGCCGGGCGTGACCAAGTGGAAGGCCGGCGACGAGGTGGTCGCGCACTGCCTGTCGGTCGAGCTGGAGGACTCCGCCGGTCACGACGACACGATGCTCGACCCGCAGCAGCGGATCTGGGGCTTCGAGACCAACTTCGGCGGCCTGGCCGAGCTGGCGATCGTGAAGGCCAACCAGCTGATGCCGAAGCCGCGCCACCTGAGCTGGGAGGAGGCGGCCAGCCCCGGGCTGGTCAACTCCACCGCGTACCGGCAGCTCGTCTCGCACCACGGCGCGAACATGAAGCAGGGCGACGTGGTGCTGATCTGGGGCGCCTCCGGCGGCCTCGGCGGCTACGCCACCCAGATGGCGCTCAACGGCGGCGCGATCCCGGTCTGCGTGGTCTCCTCGCCGGAGAAGGCCGAACTGTGCCGCAAGATGGGCGCCGAGCTGGTCATCGACCGCACGGCCGAGGGGTTCAAGTTCTGGTCCGACGAGCAGACCCAGGACCAGGACGAGTGGCGCCGCTTCGGTGAGCGCATCCGCGAGCTGACCGGCGGCGAGGACCCGGACATCGTCTTCGAGCACCCGGGCCGGGAGACGTTCGGCGCCAGCGTCTACGTCGCCAAGAAGGGCGGCACGATCGTCACCTGCGCCTCCACCAGCGGCTTCAACCACCAGTACGACAACCGCTACCTGTGGATGCACCTCAAGCGGATCGTCGGCAGCCACTTCGCCAACTACCACGAGGCGTGGCAGGCCAACCGGCTGGTCGCGCTCGGCAGGGTGCACCCGACCGTGTCGAAGACGTACGCGCTGGAGCAGACCGGCCAGGCCGCGTACGAGGTGCACCGCAACGCGCACCAGGGCAAGGTCGGCGTGCGGTGCCTCGCCCCCGCCGACGGGCTCGGCGTCCGGGACATCGAGATGCGTTCGCGCCACGAAAGCGCCATCAACCGGTTCCGCGGTCACTGACCGTACGGTCGCCCCGGATTGCCTTTCCGGCCGACCGGGGCGCCATTCGACCGGCGTACGCACAAAGGGCCGCGGGTGCCGACCCGCGGCCCTTTTCGCGCCGCCTTCCCCGCAGAATCCCGACC
>NZ_RCVK01000164.1:0-11089 GCF_003667485.1 Micromonospora sp. BL1 | reverse complement strand
GTGGGGGACATGGTGCGGGGGCGGGGGCGCGTGCCAGCATGCGCGGATGCGCAGCGCACGGCTCACGGTCCAGGCCAACGGCATCACCCAGGCGGTCCGCGTGGCCGGCCCACCGGACGGCGTGCCGGTGCTGCTGGTGCACGGCAACGTCTCCTCCTCCGCGTTCTGGGAACCGCTGCTCGCCCGGCTGCCGGACACGCTCCGGGTGGTCGCGCCCGACCTGCGCGGCTACGGCGAGACCGACACCGCGCCGGTCGACGCCACCCGAGGGCTGGACGACTTCGCCGACGACGTGGCCGCGCTGCTGGACGCCCCGGGGCTGTTCCGGCCCGGCGCGCGGCCGGTGGTGGCCGGGCACTCGCTGGGCGGTGGGGTGGCGATGCGGCTGCTCGTCGGCCACTCGGAGCGGGTGGCCGGTCTGCTGCTGGAGGCGCCGGTGTCCCCGTACGGCTTCGGCGGCACCCGGGACCTCGACGGCACCCCGACCACGCCCGACTTCGCCGGCACCGGTGCCGGCGGCGCTAATCCGGACTTCGTGGCCCGGCTCGCCGCCGGTGACCGGGGCGCGGACGGCCCGACCAGCCCGCGTGCGGTGCTGCGTGCCGCGTACGTGGCCGACCCGGCGTCCCTCGGCGACGACGAGGACCTGCTGCTGGAGAGCATGCTGACCACCGCCACCGGCGACGACAACTACCCGGGCACCGCCGTCGCCTCGCCGCACTGGCCGGGGACCGCCGCCGGGCGGCGCGGCGTGCTCAACACGCTCGCCCCGGCCCACTTCCGGCTCGCCGACGAGCTGGTCGCCGCGCCGGTCAAGCCGCCGGTGACCTGGGTACGCGGCGACGCCGACGTGATCGTCTCGGACACCTCGCTGTTCGACCTGGCGTACCTCGGTCAGCTCGGTGTGGTGCCCGGCTGGCCCGGTCCGCAGGAGTGCCCGCCGCAGCCGATGGTGGGGCAGACCCGCGCGGTGCTGGACCGGTACGCGGCGGCCGGCGGGACCTACCGGGAGGTGGTGCTGCCCGGCTGCGGGCACAGCCCGCACCTGGAGCGGCCGGCGGAGTTCGTCGCCGAGCTGCTGGCGCTGGTAGGGGAGAACGCCACCGGGTGAGGCGCGGTGCGTGAAATATCCCACGGCGTCTCGACAACACAGCGTCACGTGGCAGACTCCGGCGCATAACCTTAGCGGCCGTTCATGTCGCGAACGGCGGAGTCGAGCCAGGGGAGGCCGGTCGTGGCGCGGGAGTTCACCAGGGTGGGCGTGGTGGGTCTGGGCACCATGGGTGCCGGCATCGTCGAGGTGTTCGCCCGCAACGGCGTCGACGTCACAGCCGTCGAGATCTCCGACGGGGCGCTGGAGCGCGGCCGGGCCACGCTCACCGGCTCCACGGACCGGGCCGTCGCCAAGGGCAAGCTCGCCGAGGCCGAGCGGGACGCCCTGCTGGCCCGGGTCGACTTCCGGGTCGGCCTGCACGCGCTGCACGACGTGGACCTGGTGATCGAGGCGGTGCCCGAGCACCTGGACCTCAAGCAGCGGATCTTCGCCGAGCTGGACCGGGTCTGCAAGCCCGAGGCGATCCTCGCCACCAACACGTCCTCGCTGAGCGTCACCGAGATCTCCGTCGCCACCACCCGGCCGAACCAGGTCATCGGCATCCACTTCTTCAACCCGGCCCCGGTGATGAAGCTGGTCGAGGTGGTCCGCACGGTGGTCACCTCGGCCGACGTGGTCGCCGACGTGGAGGCGCTCTGCGAGCGGCTCGGCAAGGTCGACGTGACGATCAGCGACCGGGCCGGCTTCATCGCCAACGCGCTGCTGTTCGGCTACCTGAACCACGCGGTCGGCATGTTCGAGGCCCGCTACGCCACCCGCGAGGACATCGACGCCGCCATGAAGCTCGGCTGCGGCCTGCCGATGGGCCCGCTCGCGCTGATGGACCTGATCGGCCTGGACACCGCGTACGAGATCCTCGACACGATGTACCGGCGCGGCGGCCGGGACCGCCGGCACGCCCCGGCCCCGCTGCTCAAGCAGATGGTCACCGCCGGTCTGCTGGGCCGGAAGTCCGGTCGCGGCTTCTACACCTACGAGCGGCCGGGCTCGCCGAAGGTCGTACCCGACGAGTACACGCCGCTCGCCGCGGACGCCGCGCTCGCCGACGGCGCCCGCGCCATCGCGAAGGTCGGCGTGGTCGGCTCCGGGACCATGGCCACCGGCATCATCGAGGTGTTCGCCAAGGCCGGGTACGAGGTCGTCTCGGTGACCCGGGGCGCGGAGAAGTCCGCGAAGGTCTGCGAGGCGGTCAAGACCTCGCTCAACAAGGGCGTGGTGCGGGGCAAGCTCAGCGAGACCGACCGGGACGCCGCGCTCGGCCGGATCACCTGGTCCGCGACGCTGGAGCACCTGGCCGACGTCGACCTGGTGGTCGAGGCCGTGATCGAGGAGCTGAGCGTCAAGAAGGCGCTGTTCGCCAGCCTGGACGAGATCTGCAAGCCGGGTGTCGTGCTCGCCACCACCACCTCGTCGCTGCCGGTGATCGACGTGGCGATGGCGACCCAGCGCCCCGCCGACGTGGTCGGCCTGCACTTCTTCAACCCGGCGCCGATCATGCCGCTGGTGGAGATCGTGCAGACCATCCGCACCTCCGCCGAGACGTCGGCCACCGCCCGCGCGGTCTGCGCGAAGCTCGGCAAGACCGGCGTGGTCTGCGGCGACCGGTCCGGGTTCATCGTCAACGCGCTGCTGTTCCCGTACCTGAACGACGCGGTGAAGATGCTGGAGGCCAGCTACTCGACCGCCGACGACATCGACTACGCCATGAAGCTCGGCTGCGGCTACCCGATGGGCCCGTTCGAGCTGCTCGACGTGGTCGGCCTGGACGTCTCGCTGGCCATCCAGCGGGAGCTGTACCTGGAGCTGCGCGAGCCCGGCTTCGCCCCGGCGCCGCTGCTGGAGCACCTGGTCACGGCCGGCTACCTGGGCCGCAAGTCCGGCCGCGGCTTCCGCGACCACACCCGGCGCTGACCGCTGTCAACAGCCGGGCCCGGTGACGGCGTCTTCGAGGTGTGACCTTCGAGGAGTACGTCGGCAGCCGCGGCCCGGCTCTGTTGCGTCTGGCCCGGCTGCTGACCGGTGACGCGCACCGGGCCGAGGACCTGACGCAGGACGTGCTGGCGCGCGCGTACGTGCACTGGCGGAAGATCGCCCGCGCCGACCGGCCCGACGTGTACGTGCGGCGGATGCTCGTCAACGCGAACACGTCGTGGTGGCGGCGCCGGTCCAGCCGCGAGCTGGCGGTGGACACGTTCGCCGACCGGCCCCAGCGCGGCGACCTCGGCGGCGAGGCGGCCGACCGGGACGAGATGTGGCGGCTGATCCGCGCCCTCCCGGACCGTCAGCGCGCCGTGCTGGTGCTGCGCTACTACGAAGACCTGGACGACGCCACGATCGCCCAGATCCTCGACTGCTCCCCGGTCACCGTCCGCACCCACGCGATGCGGGCGCTCGCCCACCTCCGGGAGCGCTGCGGCGTCCCGATGACGAAGGGGAGCCGGCCGTGACCGACCTCGACGAACGGATCGCCTCGGTGCTGCGGGAGCGCGCCGAGGGGGAGACAGACACCGGACGCCTGCTGCGCCGCTCCCGCGCGCTCGGCCGGCGCCGTCGGGTACGCCGCCGGGTCACCGCCGGCACCGCGCTCGCCCTGGTCGGTGTGCTCGGCTTCACCGGCGCGATACGCGCGGACGTGGGCGGGCTGGCCGGGCGGATGCCCTGGACGGCCGCGACGCCGGCGACGGCGCCGCCCCCGGTGCCGCCGCTCGCCGACGGGGTGCCCGCCGCGCGCGACCGCCCCGACCTGGTCGGCACCGATCCGCAGGTGCTGCACCTGGGCGTCGACACCACCCGGGCCCGCTATCTGGGCTGGTCCGTCCACAGCTCCAACCGGGTCGAGTCGATCCGGTTCAGCGTCGGTGACGGACACCCGGTCCTGCTCGAGGTGAGCCCGGTGGCGAAGACCCTCGACGACACGCCGATCGACGGATTCCCGATGCAGGCCGCCAGCGGACGGCTGACCTTCGACGGTGGGGTGCTGCGCGTCGCCGGCACGGACGGTCTGGTCAAGTCGTGGCAGCCCTTTCCCGGCCTCTACGCCCGGGCCGCCACGCTTCGCGGTGACGTGACCGCCCTGGACCGGGTCGCCGGCCTGGTGCGCTGGGACGAAGCCCGGCGATGCACGGGGCCGGTGCGGCTGACCACGCTGCCGGCCAACGCGGTGATGACGGGATGCGCGGTGGACGTGGCCGCCTTCCCGAAGGGCGTCACGGCTCAGCTCACTGTCATCCGGGAGCCCTCCTCGACCATGTGGATGCGGCTGGTCTACGGGGCGGAGATGGGGGAGGACACGGGTCGCCGCAGCAACCGCGACCTGGGCGGCCGTCCGGGCTTCCTCTATCCGGACGGCACCCGGCTGGAACTGCTCGGCCTGCCCAAGGGGCGGTTGACAGTCGACTTCGCCTTCCCGGGCGACCGACCCGCGGGCCAGGTGGACTTCACCGAGACCGACGCGGCGACAGTGCTCGTCGGGACAAAGGTGGCGAGAGACCTCACCCGTCCGCAGACCTGGCCCTGATCGGCCACCACGAGCAGATCTTGGTACGGAACGGCCCCGGGAAGGGCGCATCCGTACCAAGATCGCCCGGGCCGGTCCGGCCGGCGGACCGTACGCTTGGTGACCGTGAGCCCTCGTCGCAACCGCCCCCGCCGGGACGACATCGCCGCCGTGGACGCCGAGCGTGCCCGCCACGGCGTGCCGACCGTGCAGCAGTGGCGCGACGGCGACTGGCAGATACGCGCGATCAGCGGCGGCGCATCAGTCAAGACGTACCGCTGTCCCGGCTGTGACCAGGAGATCCGGCCGGGCGTGGCGCACCTGGTGGCCTGGCCGGCCGACGACCGGGGCGACCTGACCGACCGCCGGCACTGGCACTCCGGCTGCTGGCGGGCCCGGGACCGGCGCGGGCCGAACCTCCAGCGCGGCCGGGGCGCCCCGCGCTACGGCTGAGCGATCTGGATCACCCGGTTCGCGTCCCGCTGGGCGGCGGGGCCGCCGACGCGGGAGACTGGCAGGCGTGAGCACTCCGATTCGCGCGTCGTCGATCCTGCCCGGCCGCCGGGAGGACATCGAGCTGCACACGGCCGACGGGTTGACGCTCGTCGGCGAGCTGGCCCGGCCGCTGGACCGCGAACCGGCCGCCACGCTGGTCTGCCTGCATCCGCTGCCGACCCACGGCGGGATGATGGACAGCCACGTGTTCCGCAAGGCGGCCTGGCGGCTGCCCGCGCTGGCCGGCCTCGCCGTGCTCCGGTTCAACACGCGGGGCACCACAAGCGTCCGCGGCACCAGCGAAGGCGCGTTCGACGGCGCGGTCGGTGAGAGGTTCGACGTGGCCGCCGCGATCGAGTACGCCGAGTTCCACGAGCTGCCGAACGTCTGGCTGGTCGGCTGGTCGTTCGGCACCGACCTGGCGCTGAAGTACGGCTGCGACCCGGCGGTGGCCGGCGCGATCCTGCTCTCCCCGCCGCTGCGCTACTCCGCGCCGGAGGACCTGGCGGTCTGGGCCGAGACGGGCAAGCCGCTGACCGCCCTGGTGCCCGAGTTCGACGACTACCTGCGCCCGGAGGAGGCCCGGGAGCGGTTCGCCGTCGTGCCGCAGGCCGAGGTGGTGGGCGTGGACGGCGCCAAGCACCTCTGGGTCGGCGACGCGGAGAAGGTGCTGGACGAGGTCGTCCGGCGGGTCGCCCCCGGCGTACCGCTTCCGCTGCCGACGACCTGGGACGGCCCGATGGAGACCGGCGACGCCAGCGCGTACGCCGACCGCACGGTCGCCGCCTTCGCGGACACCCCGGTGCCCGGCCCGGACCAGCGGCGCGCCGAGTAACGGCTCAGCGGGCGTCCTGGCGGGGCAGCACCACCTCGCGCAGGATCAGCTGCAACGCGGCGACGGTCGGGATCGCGATGAGCGCGCCCACCACGCCCAGCAGCGCCACCCCGAGCAGCGCGGCGAGCAACGCGGCCACCTCGTTGACCGACACCGCCCGACGCATGATCTTCGGATAGATCAGGTAGTTCTCCACCTGCTGGTAGAGCACGAAGAACACCAGGCAGGCGATGCCCACCGGCAGGTCCGTGGCGAGCCCGACGAGCGTCACCACCACCGCGCCCAGCGTCGCGCCGATCTGCGGGATCAGGTCGGTCACCGCGACCACCACGGCGAGCGCGAACGGGTACGGCAGGCCGACCGCCAGCGCGAACACGAACGTGGTCACCCCGGCCAGCACCGCGATGGCGAGCGCGCCGACCATGTACGCGCCGACCCGGGTCAGGATCTCGTCGCCGATCAGCCGGACCCGCTGCCGGCGTGAGCGCGGCACCAGCGCGTACCCGAGTTCGCGCAGCTTGTCGAAGTACGCCAGGAAGTAGATCGTCAGCACCAGCACGGTGAGCAGCCGGAAGATCGTCCCGAAGACCAGTTGCGCGCCGCCGAGCACGCCGCCGAGCGCCCGCCCGATCGTGTCCGCGTTCGCCGCCGCCTGGACCCGCTCCATCACGTCGTACCGGATGACGAGGTCGTTGACAGTGGGATTGCGTCGCAGCTCCTCGACGTAGCCGGGTAGCTGCTGGATGAACTGGCCGGACTGGGTCACCACCGGCGGCACCAGCGCCAGCAGACCGGCGACGATCAGCAGCAGCACGGTGAGCGTCACCACCGCCACGGCCAGGCCGCGCGGCACGCCCCACTTGTGCAGCCGGACCACCGCCGGGTGCAGGCCGACCGCGAGGAACAGCGCGATCACCACGAGCACCAGGATGCCCGCGGCGTTGCGGATGCCCAGGAACAGCGCGTACGCCAGCAGCACGCCGAGCGCGCCGGTGAACCCGACCAGGAAGGCGCTGCGCCGCAGCGGCCGCCCCGGTACGCCGAAGCGCCCGCTCGGCTCGAACTCAGCCGGCTCGACGTCGACGGGCCGCTCGCTGCTCGTGCCGGCTCGCGGGTTGCCGGCGGTGCGGGTGGCGTCGGGCGCGGGTTCCGCCTCGCCGGAGGTGTTCACGTCCGCGGCCTCGTCGTCCCGGGCGGCGGAACCCTCCTGTGACACCCGTGCCTCCCCGCTGCCCGGCTCGCCCGCCGGTGACGTCCACGGCCGACGAGCGGCCCTCTGCCGGCAGGGTAGTCGCCGCCGTCCGCCCCGACCATCCCACACCACTGCCCGCCGGCCGTCCCGGCGGGCCGCCCCGGCGCGGGTCGCCCGCCGGTTCGGGGAGGTGGTGTGGTCCGGGTGGGTGGGATGCCGCCACCTCGCCGACGTGGCGCTGGGCCCGCCGGTTCGGGGAAGTGGTGGGGTCCGGGTGCGGCGGATGCCACCACCTCCCCGATCCGGCGCGGCGGGGGGTATCAGTCCTTGTCGACGCTGACCGTGCTGGGCTTGGCGCTGCGCTCGTCGGTGGTCGGCTTGGTCGGGCGCTTGCCGTTCTCGCCGGTGCTGGTGATCTTCGTCGGGGTGGCGCCCCGGCCACCCTCGCCCGGTACGGCGGCCACAGTGGGCTCCCCGTCGACGCCCGCGCCGGCGGGGGAGTCCATCGTGGTCACCGGCTCACCGACCGGCTTCGCCTTGCCCGCCTCGGCCGGCTCGCCGTCGCCCTTCGCCGGCCCGGTGCCGGTGGGCGCGGCCGGGGCGGCGCCCTTCGCGGCCACCGGCGCGCCACTGCCGACGGGAGCGTCGGCGGGCTCGCCGCCGCCGTCGTCGCCGGCCCGGCCGGAGGCCGCGGTGGCGAGGTCGTCCGGGTCGACCGGGGTGGCCGCGATCCCGGCCGAGTCGGCGTCGCCCCGCAGATCGGTGAGGCGGCGTTGCAGGTCGTCGGACTCCTGCCGCGACTTCCACGTCTCGGTACGCAGGTCGGCCAGCTCCTGCTGGGCCTTGGCGATCTCCAGCATCACCCCGGCGAGCTGCTGCCGGCCGGCGGCCACCTCCTGCTGGGTCGAGGCCAGGTGCTGCTGGGTGGTGGCGAGGTGCTGCTGGGTCGTGGCCGCGTACTCCTCGAACTGGCGGCGCGAGGCCGCCACGTGCTCGTCGGCCTTGCGGCGCTGCGCGGTGGCGTCCGCCTCGGCGCGGCGCAGCAGCTCCGCGGCCTCCAGCTCGGCCTGCTGCCGCATGCTCAGCGCGTCGGCCTCGGCCGCCTCCCGGACGCCGGCGGCGGTGCGCTCGATCTCGTCGCGCCGCGTGGTGTACGCCTGCTCCAGCTCCTCCTGCCGCTTGGCGTGCTGCTTGTCCAGCTCGTCGCGGCGCTTGGCGAACTCCTGCTCGGCGGTGGCCCGGCGCTGGGCCAGCTCCTTCTCCGCGCTGTCCCGCCGCTCGGCGACCTCCTTCTCCACCCCCGCCCGCCAGGCGCCCAGCTCCTGCTGGGTCTGCGCGCGGGACTGCTGCACGTACGCCTCGGTCTCGGTGCGCATGCGCTGCACGTACGCCTCGACCTCGGCGCGGTTGCGCTTGCCGGCCTCGGCGGCCTCGGTGGTGAGCCGGTTGGCCTCGGTGCGGGCCCGGCCGCGGGTGGCCTTGGCGGCCTCCTCCGCGTCGTCCACGATCTTCTTGGCCTCGGCCAGCGCCTTGGCGTGCGTGGCCCGGCCGGCCTCGGCGGCGGCGTCGGTGAGCCGCTTGGCCTCCTGCTGGCCCTTGGCGTGTACCTCCTTGGCCGCCTCGCGGAGCTGGCTCGCCTCCTGCTGGGCTTTCGCCAGCGCCTCCTTGGCCGCCTCGCGCAGCCGCGCGGCCTCCTGCTGGGCCCGGGCGTGGATCTCCTTGGCCGTGTCGCGGAGCTGGGTGGCCTCCTGCTGGGCCTTCGCCAGCGCGTCCTGGGCGGTCCGGCGCAGCTTCTCGGCCTCGTCCTGGGCGGCCGTCCGCAGCTTCGTCGACTCGTCCTGCGCGGCCTTGCGCAGCTGCGCGGACTCGTCCTTGGCGGCCTTGAGCGTGGCCTCGGCCTCGGCCTTGCGGGCGGCGGTGTGCCGCTCCTCCTCGGCCCGGCGGGCGGCCAGGGCGATCTCGAAGTCCTTGAGCGCCTGGGCGGCCTGCTCCCGGGCCTCCTCGACGATGTGCTCGGCGGCGGCGCGGCGGGCCTCGATCTCCTCGTTGGCGGCGCCGAGGATCTCGTCGGCCTGTTCCTCGGCCATGGTGAGGATCTGCTCGACGCGCGGACCCAGGTGCCGGAACGACGCCCGGTCCACCACCGCCGCCTGCTTGCGCACCTGGGCCAGGTCCCGCTGGAGCACCTCGACCTGACCGGCCAGCTTGTGGATCTGGGTGTACGCCTGTTCCCGCTCGGTGGTCAACGCCGCGATCTCGTGCTCCGCGCGAGCGACGTAGCGGTCGACCTGCCGTTTCTCGTATCCCCGCAGGGCGGACTCGAAGCTGGGCTCCGTCGTCACGTCCCCGCCGAGCGCGAACAGTTCCTCGCCGTGCGACATGCCCCCATCCTCACACGCATCCGGCTCTGCTGGGGCGATACGGACGCCCCTTCTGGGAGCTACTTCACCCTCCTGGCGAAACGGGCCGCACAAGCATGACGGCGCGGGGCGACACCGGTCACCCGGCGTCACCCCGCGCCGTGGCTCATGCCCCCGACAGCGGGTGTTCGATCAGCCGGCCGACTCCGCCGACACCTTCTGGCCGGAGGCGTCCGCCTTCGGCGCCTCGGCCTTGCCGCCGGCCGGCACGCCCGGCACGATGCCGGCCAGGCCGGACAGCATCTGCCCGAGCTGCGAGGTGACCGCGTCCTTCTGGCGGGTCAGGTCCTCGACCTCGCGGCGGGCCGCCTGCGTGGTCAGCTCGGCCTCGGTGCGGGCCTCGTTGAGCACCCGCTGCGCCTCGGCGCGCGCCTCGTTGAGCGTCTTGTCGGCCAGCGCCTTGGCCTTGTCGACGGTCTCGTTGGCGGTGCGCTCGGACTCGACCCGGCGGGCCTCGGCCCGCTGCTCGATCTCCTTGGCCCGCTCCTGCGCGGCACGGGCCCGCTGCTCGGCCTCGTTCACCAGCTTCTGGGTCTGCGCGACCTGGGCGGCGTGCCGCTCCGACTCCTCGCGCTCGGCCTTCTCGCGCCGCTCGGCGAGCTGGAGCTCCAGGGCCTGGAGGTCCTTGTCGCGCTTGTCGCGCGCGTCCGTGAGCAGCTTGGTCGCCTCGGCCCGCTTCTCCTCGGCCTCCCGGGCGGCCTTCGCCCGCTGCTGGGTGATCTCCCGCTCGGCGGTGGCGCGCAGCGTGGCGACCTCGCGCTCGACAGTCGACTTCAGCTCGGCCACCTCGTGCGCGGTGACCGTACGCAGCTGCTTGGTCTCGCGGTCGGCGTCGGCGCGCAGCGTGTCGGCCTCGCGGCGGGCCTGCACGCGGACCTCGGCGGCCTCGCGCTCGGCGGCGGTACGGACGCTGCCGGCCTCGCGCTCGGCGGTCGCCTTCATGGCGGCGGCCTCGGCACGTGCCTTGTCGGTGATCTCGCGCGCCTCGAGGCGGGCGGCGGAGAGGATCCCCTCCGACTCGCGCTTGGCCTCGTTGCGGTGGTCGTTGGCCTGCTCCTCGGCCAGCCGCAGGATCTGCTCGACGCGAGTGCCCAGGCCGGACAGGGTCGGCCGGCTGTTCTCCTCGAGCTGCTTGTTGGTCTCGGTGAGCTTCTGCTCCAGCGCGCTCTGGCGCTGCTCGGCCTGCCGCAGGCGGCGCTGAGCGTCGTTCATCCGCTGCTCGGCCTCGGCGCGGGCCTGTTCGGACTGGCTCAGGGCGGCGCTGAGGCGGCCGATGAAGTCGTCGACCTGGTTGGTGTTGTAACCACGCAGGCCAACGGTGAAATCGGGCTGTGAGTTCGCGTTATCGAAGAACGCAAGAGGGGAGGACTGCTGCTGGGGCATTGGGACATACTGGCAGACGCCCCAGGGTGGTTCGCAAGAGCGGTGGGCACCTTTCGCGTCCTGTTTACATGGTCAACTCCGCAGTCCGGTGAGACCGGACCAATTGGCGATCTTGGCAGCTCCCGGGCGGGTGGGGCGGGTCGGGCTTCTGCGG
>NZ_RCVK01000384.1:0-11091 GCF_003667485.1 Micromonospora sp. BL1 | reverse complement strand
GTGTATAAGAGAGAGGGGGAGGGGGAAGATGAGGCAGGTCGAGGTGGCGTGGGCTACCAGGCGGTTGGCGGGGTCCGTGAGGCGGGCCTCGGCCAGGGCGGTACGGCGGCCCCGCTGGAGCACCGTGCCCTCGCAGCGCAGCAGGCCGGTGTCGACTGTCACCGGGCGCAGGAACTTCACGTTGAGGTCCAGCGACGTGTAGCCGACGCCGGCCGGCAGCGTGGTGTGCACGGCGCACGCCGCGGCGGTGTCCAGCAGCGTGGAGAGGACGCCGCCGTGCACGGTGCCGAGCGGGTTGTAGTGGAACTCCTGCGGCAGCAGCTCGACCGCTACGCGCCCCTCCTCGGCCTCCATCCGGGACATGTCGACGAGGTGCATGATCGGCGGCGCGGCCAGCTCCCCGGCGATCATCGCCTGCATCAGTTCCAGGCCGCTGCGCCGGCCCAGGTGTGCGGCGCCGGCTGCCGGGTCGGACCAGGTGAACGTACGGGTGCGCTCCTGCGTCTGCGTCATGGACTCAGCCTCGCAGCGCGTTGCTGAGTCTGTCAATCAGACCTAGCCTGGTCGGCATGAGACCCGCGGCACTGGACTGGTCGGTGGAGAACTGCACCATCGCGCGCGCCATGGAGGTCCTCGGCGAGCGGTGGACCCTCGTCGTGCTGCGCGAGGTCTTCAACGGCGTACGCCGGTTCGACGACATGCGGGTGCGTACCGGCATCCCGCGCCAGGTGCTGACCAACCGGCTCGCCATGCTCGTCGAGCGCGGCGTGCTGCGCCGGGAGCCGTACCGCGAGCCGGGCAGCCGGCCGCGCCACGAGTACCGGCTCACCGAGATGGGGCTGGACCTGTGGCCGGTGCTCGTCGCGGTGCTCGGATGGGGCGACCGCTACCTGGCCGACCCGGAGGGCTCGCCGCTGAGCGTCGCGCACCGCGACTGCGGCGCCGAGGTCCGGGTCGCGTTGCGGTGCGCCGGGGGGCACGAGATCACCGAGGCGCGTGACGTGCTGCCCCGCCCGGGCCCGGGCGCCCGCCGCCGCGCACCCTGAGCCGCTCTGACAGATGATGTCGATGTTGTTGCTTCGGCGTTACACCGGGCGCTGGTGCGAATCCGGGCAAAGCCATGTCTTGCTTACGATCTTAAATGTGTGAATACTTTGGGCACCCGGGCGGTTT
This sequence comes from Micromonospora sp. BL1, assembly GCF_003667485.1. NCBI lineage: Bacteria > Bacillati > Actinomycetota > Actinomycetes > Micromonosporales > Micromonosporaceae > Micromonospora > Micromonospora sp. BL1. Next base: position 9,918 of record NZ_RCVK01000384.1, on the reverse strand, counting down.
CCCCAGGTCGCCCGGGTTGTCCTCGGGCGCGCCCCCATGACAGCGCCCGTTCACCCCCATTCGGAGGTTGTTACATGCGACCCACGAGGTCCACGCTCCGCCGCGCCGCCGCAGTCGCCGTCGCCGGCACCCTGGTCACCGGCTCGCTGCTCGGCGCCCCCGCGCAGGCCGCCCCCACGGCCCTCTCGCCGGACGCCGCCGCCACCCTCGTCGAGAAGCTCGGCGCCCGCGCGGCCGGCACGTACGCCGACGCCAGCGGCAAGATGGTCGTCACGGTGACCGACACCGCCACCGCCCGCCAGGTGCGCGACGCCGGCGCCATCCCGAAGATCGTGGCGCGCGGCGCGGACAAGCTCAACGCCGCCACCAGCGAGCTGGAGCGCTCCGCCAAGATCCCCGGCACCGCCTGGTGGACCGACCCGGCCACGAACCAGGTCGTCGTCTCCGTCGACAGCACCGTCACCGGCGCCAAGCTGGAGCGGGTCAAGGCCGCCGCCGCCCGTCACAACGGCGCGATCCGCATCGAGGCCGAGGCCGGCGTGCTGAGCACCCGGATCTCCGGCGGCCAGGCGATCTACGCCGGCGGCGGGGGTCGCTGCTCGCTCGGGTTCAACGTCCGCAGCGGCTCGACCTACTACTTCCTCACCGCGGGCCACTGCACCAACATCTCGTCGAGCTGGTACAGCAACTCCGCGCAGACCAGCCTGCTCGGCACCCGGACCGGCACCAGCTTCCCGGGCAACGACTACGGCATCGTCCGGCACAACAACTCGGCCAACGCGGCCGGCAACGTCTCGCTCTACAACGGCAGCTTCCAGGACATCACCTCGGCCGGCAACGCGTACGTCGGCCAGTCCGTCCGCCGTTCCGGCAGCACCACCGGCCTGCGCAGCGGCAGCGTCAGCGCGCTCAACGCGACCGTGAACTACGCCGAGGGCAGCGTCTCCGGCCTCATCCGCACCAACGTCTGCGCCGAGCCGGGCGACAGCGGCGGCTCGCTGTTCGCCGGCACCGTCGCGCTCGGCCTCACCTCCGGTGGTAGCGGCAACTGCCGCACCGGTGGCACCACCTACTTCCAGCCGGTCACCGAGGCCCTCAGCCGCTACGGCGTGAGCGTCTTCTGATCCACGCACTCCCACGAACGGGCCGCCGGGTGACCGGCGGCCCGTTCCGCGTACCCGTCTCAGGCGCCCGCCCCGAGGCGGCCCGGACCGACCGGCGGGCCGTCCGGCCGGGGCGGCTCCGACGGCCGGGCCGTCCAGTGCCGGTGGGCCCGCCGCGCGGACAGCACCGCCGCCAGCGGCCAGAGCGTCACCGCGAGCGCGGCCACCCGCTCGGCCAGCCCGGTCCGGGAGCCGCCCGTCACCTCGGCCACCGACCAGCAGAACAACGCCAGCAGCACCGCCGTGACGGCCAGCGCCACCGGCCGGCGGAACGCCCACGGCGGCCGGCCCGCCGGGGAGGCGGCCACCGCGCGCGGCACCCTGCGGGGCAGGCGCAGCGCCGTCCCGGCCGGCCAGAGCGACAGTGCGAGCACCGCCACGGTGGCCACCACCCCGTGCGCCGGAGAGCCGCCCACCTGCGGACGGGGGAACGCGATGAGCGCGACGGTGGCCACCCCGCCGACCGCGAGCAGGAAGCGGCTGGGCAGCCCGGCGGCGTGCAGCGCGGCGGCGGTGGCGCAGTAGCAGCAGCCGAGCAGCACGAGCGCTCCGCCCATCAGCCACGGATCGGTCGCGCCCTCGCCGGCCAGTTCGCTGATCGTGTCCCGCACCGGGTCGTACCCCGGCCCCTGGCGGGCGCCCGCCACCGTCCAGCCCGCCACCAGCAGCGCGGGCGCGGCGGCCGCGGTGGCCACGGCCCAGGTCGGTACGGCACGCACCCGGCCACGGTAGACCGCCGGACCCGGCCCGCACGGCGCTTTGGCCACGCACCCGGGGCGGCCCGGCTCGACGGGTGCCGGGGAGCGGGCCCGCCCGTCCTGACAGAATGCGGGGGAGCAGTGAGTGGACCAGATTGAGGAGACGCCAGCCGTGATCCGTACCCACAATGCCGGAAGCCTGCGCGCCGCGGACGCCGGCTCGACGGTGACGCTCGCCGGGTGGGTGGCCCGCCGGCGCGACCACGGCGGTGTCATCTTCGTCGACCTGCGTGACGCCTCCGGCGTCGTGCAGGTGGTCTTCCGCGAGGAGGACGCGCACGCGCTGCGCAACGAGTTCTGCGTCAAGGTCACCGGCGAGGTGACCCGCCGCCCCGACGGCAACGAGAACCCGGACCTGCCGACCGGCGAGGTCGAGGTGACCGCGACCGCGCTGGAGGTGCTCTCCGAGGCCGCGCCGCTGCCGCTGCCGGTGGACGACCAGATCGAGGCCGGCGACGACATCCGGCTCAAGTACCGCTACCTGGACCTGCGCCGGGGCGGCCCGGCCAAGGCCATGCGGCTGCGCTCGCGGGCCAACCAGATCGCCCGCGGCGTGCTGCACGAGCGGGACTTCCTGGAGATCGAGACGCCGACGCTGACCCGCTCCACCCCGGAGGGTGCGCGCGACTTCCTGGTGCCGGTGCGCCTGCAGCCCGGTAGCTGGTACGCGTTGCCGCAGTCGCCGCAGCTGTTCAAGCAGCTGCTCATGGTCGGCGGCATGGAGCGGTACTACCAGATCGCCCGCTGCTACCGCGACGAGGACTTCCGCGCCGACCGGCAGCCGGAGTTCACCCAGCTCGACATCGAGATGTCGTTCGTCACCGAGGACGACGTGATCGACCTGGGCGAGGCGATCGTCTCGGCGCTGTGGAAGGACCTCGCCGGCTACGAGATCTCCCGGCCGATCCCGCGCATCACCTGGCACGACGCCATGTCCCGGTACGGCTCGGACAAGCCGGACCTGCGCTACGGCGTGGAGCTGACCGAGCTGACCGACTATCTGCGCGGCACCGAGTTCCGGGTGTTCGCCGGCGCGATCGACGCGGGCGGCTACGTCGGCGCGGTGGTCATGCCCGGCGGCGCCTCGCAGACCCGCAAGGAGCTGGACGGCTGGCAGGACTGGGCCAAGGCGCGCGGCGCGCGCGGCCTGGCGTACGTGGTGCTGGACGCCGAGACCGGCGAGCCGCGCGGCCCGGTGGCGAAGAACCTGTCCGAGGCGCACCTGTCCGGCCTGGCCGACGCGGTCGGCGCGAAGCCCGGCGACGCGATCTTCTTCGCCGCGAGCACGAACACCCGCGAGGCGCAGGAGCTGCTCGGCGCGGCCCGGATCGAGATCGCCAAGCGGTCGAACCTGGTCGACGAGAGCGCCTGGGCGTTCTGCTGGGTGGTGGACGCGCCGATGTTCGAACGCACGGACGACGGCGGCTGGACCGCCGTGCACCACCCGTTCACCTCGCCGAACGCCGAGTGGGTGGACCGGTTCGAGGAGGCACCGGACCGGGCGCTGGCCTACGCGTACGACATCGTCTGCAACGGCAACGAGATCGGCGGCGGCTCGATCCGTATCCACCGGGGCGACGTGCAGCAGCGGGTGTTCGACCTGCTCGGCATCACCGCCGACGAGGCGCAGGACAAGTTCGGCTTCCTGCTGGAGGCGTTCAAGTACGGCGCTCCGCCGCACGGCGGCATCGCGTTCGGCTGGGACCGGGTCTGCATGCTGCTGGCCGGCGCGGACTCGATCCGCGAGGTGATCGCGTTCCCGAAGACCCGGGGCGGCTTCGACCCGCTGACCGGCGCGCCCACCCCGATCACCGGGCAGCAGCGCGCCGAGGCCGGCATCGACGCCAAGCCGAAGGCGCCAGCCGGCCCGCACGCCGGCACCGCCGGCCCGGCCGCCCCGGTGGCCGACCCCACCTGATCGTTCGCCTGCCGGAACGGCCCGCGTCATGATGACGCGGGCCGTTCCGATCTTCAGGGGGACTGATGCACCTGCTCGTGGTGGGAGCCAGCGGCTTCCTCGGCGCCGAGGTGTGCCGGCAGGCGGTCGCCGCCGGGCACCGGGTGACCGGCACGTACCACCGCGCCGCCGTCGCGGTGCCGGGCGTCGCGCCGCACCGGCTCGACGTGACCGACCGCGCCGCCGTGCGCGAGCTGCTGACGCGGGTACGCCCCGGCGCGGTCGTCGCGACCCCCTACCGGTACGACGACTGGGCGGTCACGGCGGACGGGGCGGCCCACATCGCGGTAGCCGCCGCCGAGGTGGGCGCCCGGCTGGTGCACCTGTCCAGCGACGCGCTGCACGCCGGGCGGCCCACGCCGTACGCGGACGAGGACGTGCCCACGCCGCTGCACCCGTACGGGGCGGCGAAGGCGGCGGCGGAGACGGCCGTGCGGGCGGTGGATCCGGGCGCGGCGGTGGTGCGGACGTCGCTGATCGTGGGGGAGGGCAGCAAGCAGATCCAGCTCTGTCGGGACGCGCTGGCCGGGCGGGCCACGTTGTTCACCGACGAGCTGCGTTGCCCGGTGCACGTCGCCGATCTCGCCGCCGCGGTGCTGGAGCTGGTGCCGGGCGACTACGCCGGGCTGCTCAACGTGGCCGGGCCGGAGGCGGTGAGCCGCGCCGAGCTGGGCGTGCTGGTGGCCCGGCACGACGGGGTGGACGCGGGCGGGCTGCGCACCACCACGATCGCCTCCGCCGGGCAGCACCGCCCGGGTGAGGTGGTGCTGGACTCCGCCCGCGCTGCGGGGCTGCTGCGGACCCGCCTGCGGGGGATCACCGAGCTGTACGGCTAGTTGCACAGATTCTTTGCAAGCCTCTTGTGCATGGAATGTGTGCACAGATATTGTGCATCCTATGGAGGAGAAGAAGGAGCGCACCGTACGCATCGACCACCGACAGGTCCGTGCCCTGGCCCAACCGCTGCGCATGCGGCTGGTCGGGGCGCTGCGCGTGGGCGGTCCGGCCACCGCCACCGCCCTCGCGGAGGCGCTCGGCACCAACAGCGGTGCGACCAGCTACCACCTGCGCCAGCTCGCCGAGGTGGGTCTCGTGGTGGAGGACCCGAGCCTCGGCACCGGCCGCCAGCGCTACTGGCGGGCCGCGCACGACGTCACCAACTGGGAGTCCAGCGACTTCGACGACGACCCCGACGCGCGGGCGGCCATCGAGTGGATCGAGGCGGACTACGTCCGCTTCTTCGCCCAGCACGCCGAACGCTGGTTCGCCCAGCGGCACCGGTGGTCGGCGGACTGGCGCGACGGCTTCGGCATGGGCGACTTCTTCATGCGGATCCCGGTCGACCGCCTCAAGGCGATCCAGGAGGAGGTCTTCGCGGTCTTCGAGCGGCACCGCGACGCCACCGACCCCGACGACCCCGACGCCGAGACGGTGCAGTTCTACCTCGCCGCACTGCCGATGGACGCGGCCTACCCGCGGTCCACCCCGCCGCCCGCCGAGGAGAAGCCGTGACCGCGCTGTCCGTACGCCAGATCCGGTTCCGCTACCTCACGCTGTACGGCCTGCGCTGGCTGCCCACCGGCCTGCTCATGCCGGTGATGATCCTGCTGATGCAGGAGCGCGGGCTCACGCTGTCCCAGATCGGCCTGGTCGCCACCGCGCAGGGCCTCGTCGTACTGGCGCTGGAACTGCCCACCGGCGGCTTCGCCGACGCGCTCGGCCGCAAGCCGGTGCTGGTCGCCGCCTGGGCCATCGGCCTCGGCTCGCTGGCGCTCATGGCGGTGGCCGACTCGTTCTGGATGTTCTTCCTGGTCTGGGCGTTGCAGGGCGTCTACCGGGCGCTCGACAGCGGCCCGATGGAATCCTGGTACGTCGACGCCACGCTCGCCGCCGACCCGGAGGCCGAGTACGAGCGCGGCCTCGGCTGGGCCGGCACCGTGGTCGGCGTCGCCATCGGCGCGGGCGCGCTGCTCAGCGGCGGCCTGGTCGCGCTCGGCCCGGTCGGCCCGGTCAGCGCGCTGGCGCTGCCGGTGATCGTCGCCGCCGTGCTCCAGGCCGTGTCCATCGTGGCGCTGCTGGCGCTGATGGCCGAGCGGCGGCCCGCGACCGGCCCGGCCGCGCTGCGCGCCTCGGTGGTCGACGCGCCCCGCATGGTCGGGCAGGCCGTCGGGCTGCTGCGCCGCAACCGGGTGCTGCTGGCCCTGGTCGCCGTCGAGCTGTTCTGGGGCTTCGGCATGGTCACCTTCGAGTCGCTGCTCCCGGTACGCCTCGCCGACGTGGTCGGTGGCGCCGACCGGGCGGCGGCGCTGCTCGGTCCCGCCGGCACGGCGGCCTGGCTGGCGAACGCCGCCGGCGCCGCGCTCACCCCGTTCCTGCTGCGCCGCCTCGGTGCCGCCCCGGCCGCCGCGCTGATGCGGATCCTCCAGGGCGTGACGGTGGTCGGCATGGGCCTGCTGGCCGGCCCGGTCGGAGTGCTCATCGCGTACCTGGCCTGCTACGCCGTGCACGGCGCGTCGAACCCGCTGCACATGGGCCTGCTGCACCGGCAGGTCGACGGCCCGTACCGGACCAGCGTGCTCTCGCTGAACTCGATGGCCGCCCAGCCGGCCGGCGCGCTCGGCGCGGTCACGCTGACCGCGCTGGCCGACGCCACGAGCGTCAGCGTCGCCATGATCGTCGGCGGGGTGGTGCTCGCCGTGGCCGCGCCGCTCTACCTGCCGGCCTGGCGCGCCGCCTGCCGCACCCCGCAGGACGTCACAGTGGAACCGGAGGCGACGGCCGGCCCCGGCCACTCCGGCCTGGCGCCCGAGCCGGCCGGCCCGTCCCTCGACGCCGCCGCAGCCCCCGCCGGCCGGGACTGACCCCGGCGCGATCCGCCGGGACCGGACGAGATCCTGGCACACGAGCGCCCCTGTGACGGCCGTTCCGTACCAGGATCCCGGCGTGGGAGGCTGCGTCAGGCGAGCCGGATCGACGTGCGGCGTTCGGCGGCGGTGAAGCCGAGCCGGCGGTAGAGCCGGATCGCGCCCACGTTGTCCGGGTACACGCCCAGCGCCACGGCGTCGTACCGGTCGAACAAGGCACACGTCATCCCGGCGGTCAGCGCCGCGCCCAGCCCCCGGCCGCGATGCCCGGGCGCGACCGTCAGCCCGGCCAGGAAGCCGATGTCACCCCGGCTGCGATCGGCGCCGCAGGCGAGCAGGCGGTCACCGTCGCGGATGCCGTACCAGCCGACGATGCCCGGATCGCCCGGCCGGGAGGTGGTGCTCGGGAACGCCTCCTCGATCAGCGCGGCAAGCGCGGGACGGTCGGCCCCGGTCAGGCGTACCACCCGCTCCTGCTCCGGCTGCCGCGGCGGCGGGCCGGTGGTCCAGAGGAAGTCCCACTCGGTGAGCCGGGCCACCGGCAGCCGCGCGGCCACCTCGTCCGGATCGGCGTGGGAAAGGTTGATCGACTGACCGGCCCGCAGCGTCCCGTCCGCCCGGTGGGCGGCGAAGACGTCGAGTGCCGGGCCGGGTGCGCCGACCGCGCCGCCGGCCGACCACTCGCCCGGCGGGAGCAGCCACCCCACCGCGCCGCCGTGCCGCCATCCGCGTACGGCCTCGTCGCCCCGCAGCGCGTGCCGGGCGAACGGGTGACGGCGGGCCGCGGCCAGCAGCCCCTCCCGCTCCGTCAGCGACTCGTCGACCGTGATCATTCCGCCAGCGTACGAGCATCCCTGCTGGTACCGAGGGCCGAGGCACCTCCTGTTCCACGGTGGAGATTGACGAACAGACCGATTGGGTACATCCGTCGCCGACCTGCTGGGAACCCCCACCGGAGGAACGAAATGCTCGCCATTCTCGCGGCCATCGTGTTCGGTTTCGCGCTGCTGCTCGACTTCATGAACACCGACCTCGGCGCCCCCGATCTGTTCAGCACCACGACGCTCATGCTCATCGGCTTCCTGCTGCTCTCGCTCTACCTGGCCGGCGTCGGCTCCGGCCCGCGCGGCGGCGGTGGCGGCCGGTGGTACCGGGGCCGGCGGCCGGGCCGCGGCTGACCGGAAAAGACCACCCGGGCCGGGGCGGCGGCGCGATTCCGGCGTCGTCGGCCCGGCCCGGTACTGTTCTCGTGATGGAATCGGACGCCCTCTTCACCCTCGGCGAGCCGGCCGGCGCACCCGCGGGCGCGGGCGGCGCCGACGGCTTCACCGACACCCGGGCGGACTCGCCCCTGCCGGTGCGGATGCGCCCGGCGGGCATCGACGAGCTGGTCGGGCAGGAGCACCTGCTCGCGCCGGGAGCGCCGCTGCGTCAGCTGGTCGAGGGCGCGGCGCCGATGTCGGTGATCCTCTGGGGTCCGCCGGGCAGCGGCAAGACCACCATCGCCCACCTCGTGGCCCGGGCCACCGACCGGCGGTTCGTGGCGATGTCCGCGCTCACCGCGGGCGTTAAGGACGTGCGCGCCGTGATCGACACCGCGCGGCGGCAACGCCGGTCCGGCGGCCCGCCCACGGTGCTGTTCATCGACGAGGTGCACCGCTTCAGCAAGACCCAGCAGGACTCGCTTCTCGCCGCCGTCGAGGACCGGACGGTCACGCTGCTGGCGGCGACCACGGAGAACCCGTACTTCTCGGTCATCTCGCCTCTGCTGTCGCGCTGCGTGCTGCTCACCCTCCAGGCCCTTGACGACGACGACGTACGCGGGCTGCTGCGCCGCGCGGTGGCCGACGAGCGCGGGCTCGGCGGGGCGCTGGTCCTGGCCGAGGAGGCGGAGGACCACCTGGTCCGGCTCGCCGGGGGCGACGTGCGCAAGGCGCTCACCGCGCTGGAGGCGGCGGCGGCCACCGCTACCGCGCTGGGCACCGGCCGGATCGACCTGGCCGTGGCCGAGCAGGCGGTCGACGTGGCGGCGGTGCGCTACGACCGGGACGGCGACGCCCACTACGACGTGACGAGCGCGTTCATCAAGAGCATGCGCGGCTCGGACGTGGACGCGGCACTGCACTGGCTGGCCCGGATGCTGGTGGCCGGCGAGGACGCCCGGTTCATCGCCCGCCGGCTGGTGATCTTCGCCAGTGAGGACGTCGGCATGGCCGATCCCACCGCGTTGACAGTGGCCACCGCGGCCGCCCACGCGGTCGAGTACGTGGGCCTGCCGGAGGCACAGCTCAACCTGGCCCAGGCGGTCATCCACCTGGCCACCGCGCCGAAGTCGAACTCGGCCACCACGGCGATCGGCGCTGCCGTCGCCGACGTACGCGCGGGTCGGGGCGGCGCGGTGCCGCGCGGTCTGCGCGACGCCCACTACTCCGGCGCGCGGGGCCTCGGCCACGGCGCCGGCTACCGCTACCCGCACGACGACCACCGGGGGGTGGTCACCCAGCAGTACGCTCCGGACGACCTCGTCGGAACCGACTACTACCAGCCCAGCGGGCACGGCGCGGAGCGGGCGGTGGCCACCCGGCTGCCGCTGCTGCGCCGGATCGTGCGCGGGCTGCCGGCTCCGGCGACCCGGGCGGAGGCCGGCGCCCCGGCCGCCGCGAACGGGGCCCGGGTGGGGGGCGGCGAGCAGGCCAGCGGGGCGAGTGAGGGCGGCAGCGACGCCGCCGAGGGGGGTCAGTAGTGATGGCGCGTGGTCCGGAGCGGCCGGCGGACGGCCCCGACGAGCGGCGCGACCCGCGGGGCAAGGGCCGCCGGTGGGGACGGGGCCGGGCCGAGCCCGAGCTGGACCCGACGGTCGTCGGCGAGGAACTCGGCTGGATCGACGACCTGCGTACCGCCAAGCAGCAGGGCGGTGAACTCGGACCGGACGGGGGCGTCCCCGCGCCGCGCCCCGGCGCCGACCCGTCCTGGCCGGACGGCGAGCCGGCCCGGCCACCCCGCCCGGCCGCCGCGCCGGCTCCGGGCCCCGGTGTGCCGCCCGCCGGCCGGCAGGCTCCGCGGCCCCCGGCACCGGGCACCCAGCCGCCCTCGACCGGCCAGCCGGTTCCGCCGCCGTCACCCGCCGGCCGGCCCGGCACTCCGTCGGCAGGTGCCCGCGTCGTTCAGCCTCGCCG